>CAZHHY010000118.1:2444-5884 GCA_964532375.1 uncultured Muribaculaceae bacterium | reverse complement strand
ACTTTAAATCTATTTTAGGAAGTAACCTTACAGTTTTTCACGATTGTAAAGATGCAGAGAACGAGATTGTCCATAATCAAGACCAGCCAATAATTATTTTCTTTGAAAAAAACTCAATTGAAGTAGACCTACCCCTAATCCAGTGCATAAAATCTAAATTAGCAAAAGCATATATTGTTCTTGTAACCGAGAGCATATCAAAAGAAGAGATTCCTAAATATCAAAGGGTTGGAGTAAATGATACTTGTTTACCCACAGAATCGCAAGAGAGAGTTAAAAATGGAGTAGAGTTTCTAGAAAGAAATCATGAACTAATTTATTCAATTGCTCAAAGTCACACTCCCCTTGGAATCTATAAAACACCAGTATGGAAAAGAATTTTTGATATTGCTTTTTCATTGATTGCCATTGTATTGCTATCTCCACTGCTCACTATAACTGCTTTAGCAATTATGATAGAGAGTAAAGGACAACCTATATATAAATCTAAGAGAGTTGGGAGTAACTTTGTTATTTTTGACTTCTTTAAATTTAGATCTATGTATAAAGATGCCGATAAAAGGCTTAAAGAATACATGAACCTTAACCAATATAAAGAAGCCGATTCCGAAAACTATTTTGAATATCTAGACATATATAAAGATTCAGTATCCATTGAAGAGACAGGAGATAATTTCTTTGTTTCTGACGATGATGTTATTTCTGAAAAGGAGTTTTTGAGAGAAAAAAACAGTAAGCAAAGGAACAATTTTATTAAATATGAAAACGATCCTAGGATTACAAATATTGGAAAAATTATTCGTAAATTTAGCATCGATGAATTACCTCAATTAATTAATATTTTAAAAGGCGATATGTCAATTGTTGGGAACCGCCCGCTACCGCTCTATGAAGCAGAGCAATTGACCAGCGACCAATATATAGATCGGTTTATGGGCCCCAGTGGGCTCACAGGACTATGGCAGGTAGAAAAAAGAGGTGATTCGGGCAAACTATCTCCCGAAGAGAGGAAGCAATTAGACGTATATTATGCTAAGAACTACTCTTTTTGGATGGATTAAAAATTATTTTGAAAACCTTTACCGCTTTTATTCAAAAAGAAAACGTATAATATTTTAAATACTTATGAATAATAAATACTTAATAAACAGATATACATTTCTTCTACTTTTATCTAGTGTGGTTTTTACTCCCGCTCTTAAATCGCAAGAAGTAAATATATCTGAGATATATTCAACAGACAATCTCTTAAATATGCAACTTCCCCCTTTAGATGTTCTTCTGGAAGGAGCTAGAAATAGTTCTACAGTAGAATTTTATAATTTAAGGACAGAAGGGCAAGAATTATTGCTAAAGACCGAAAAGAGAAAATGGCAGGAATATTTTAACTTTTACGGAACTTACCAGTACGGGGTTTTGGCAATGAATACAGAGAATTACTTTGGCAGTGGTTTGCCGCCTCTCTACCAATACTCTGGATCTGCCCAATCTTGGTATAACTTTGGCGCCTCGATAAGGTTACCGTTAGATCAACTTTTCGACCGTAGAAACAGAATTCGCCGGCAACAAATTAAAATTGAAGAGACAGTTAAAGAGAAAGAGCTTTGGTACGACGAGCAAAAACTGAGAATAATAGAAGAGTATGCCAAGGCTGTAGAGATGTATAATAGTATAAAATATGTAGTTGAGCTTGTGGCTGTTTCAGATGCTCAATATCAATCGGCTCAAAAAGATTTTATATTAGGAATTATTACTGCACAAGGGTTAAATGTTGCTAAGTCTCAGCAAGTTACTGCGTTTGTGCAATTAGAAAGAGTAAAAGCAGAGCTATATACTGCTATCCTTAGAATGGAAGTTTTATCTGGAGTAAAAATTATAAATAGGTAGTATTATGGATATTTTATCGCAAATATTGAGACTGCTATATCGTATACGATATTGGCTAATTATTATACCATTAATTACAACTCTATTTGCAATTTACCTAACTAGAGATTTGGAGCGTACTTATGAAGTAAGCACAACTATCTATACAGGAATTGCCTCGGGTTTTACAATTGAAACAGGACTTGAGGGAAGCTCCAGGGTAGACTGGAATAGCGTATCTAATGGGATGGACAATATCATTACTATAATTAGATCTAAAGCAACATTGAGAGAGGTTTCAATGAGACTCTATGCGCAGCATATGATTTATGGAGACTCAGTAAAAGATAACAACTATATTAAAGCAGAAAACTACAAAAACATTCTTAGAATAACACCTAAAGAGGTTAGAGCACTAATAGACAAAACATCAGAAGAGAAAACTGTTAAAAATTTGTATGAATATGAGAAGGCCTCTCCAACCAACTTTATTTATGGACTTTTTAACTGGTATCATCCATATTACAGTTATAATGCTTTAAGTGGGATTGGGGTAAAGCGTATTTTTAATAGCGATATGTTAGAAATAGATTACTCTGCCAACGACCCTGGCGTTGCCTATAACACCTTGCTCTTATTATCAGAAGAGTTTGTTAAGCAGTATGAGTTTTTACGTTTTGGAGAAACTAACAATGTTATCGAATATTTTAGGCGCGAGCTTGCAAAACTTGCAAAGAGCCTCAGGATGTCTGAAGATTCCCTTACTCAGTATTTTATAGAGAAAAAAGTAATTAACTATGGCGAGCAAACTAAGCAAATTGCAGCGCTGGCTAGAGACTACGATCTTATCTACAACGAAGTATTACTTAGGCTCACAAGCTCTTCAAAAACAGTAGACGAGTTAGACGAAAAAATTAAAGAGCAAACAAAGTTAATAGAAAACAATGCTCTTTTTGTGGAAAAAATTGGTAGAATTTCTGAATTGAGCGATAGAATTGCCAGGTTAGGGCTTTTTCATAGAGACTCTTTATCGGAGTATTTACCTGACATTGCAAAGTCTAAAAAGGAGCTAGAAATTGCCGAGGCAGATTTAAAACAATTTACAATAAATGACAGAGAGTTAAGGATGACAAAAGAGGGTATCTCTGTCTCTACATATGTTTCGGAGTGGGTTTCAGAAATTATTCAGCGAGAAAAATCGGCTGCCGAACTAAAAGTAATGATAGAGGTTAAACGAAGCCTAGACGATCAATACGTTTACTTTTCTCCAATAGGCACTACTATCTCTAGAATGGAGCGTGAAATTGGTTTCACAGAACACTCATACCTTTCTGTATTGCAAAGTTTAAACACCGCACTTATGAGGCAAAAAACTCTGCAAATGACAGCTGCAACCTTCAAGCCTATTAACCCTCCTATGTTCCCTATTTCTCCAATAAAAACAGCAAGAAGAATGATAGTCATTGTTACTTTTTTTTCAACTATATTTTTGATCTTAGGGTACTTTATACTAGTTGAATTCTTCGACAGAACTGTTAGAGACAAGAGTAGGGCAGAGAGGTTAATAAAAGCGC
>CAZHHY010000118.1:361-2434 GCA_964532375.1 uncultured Muribaculaceae bacterium | reverse complement strand
AAAAACAAAGTTAGATATAGGGCTTATAATGCAGAACAGGAGATTATTGCAGTAAATTATTTGGCCAATTCTCTAGTCCAATTTCTAAACCCTAGAGAGCGAACAGATATTATTAACTTTATAAGTACAGACTCCAATGTTGGTAAAAGTACATTAATTGAGAAACTCTCTGAATACTGGACCGAAAGGGGTTTAAGAGTAAGAGTTATCCCGTGGAACGATAGCCTAGACCAACAAACTAGAGAACACATACTTACAAATAACTTATCTGAGATTTATGACTTTGATAACGAAGATGTGGTTCTAGTAGAGCATTCTTCACTTAGAAAATCTGCTATTCCTGTAGGGTTATTAAGAGAGGCATCTCTCAATCTAGTTGTAGTTAGGGCAGACAAAGTGTGGAGAGATATAGATAAGATTGCATTCGAAAGATTGACAGACCAAGCCGGTAGTGCCCCAATACAGCTCTACTTAACTAATGCAAAAAGAGAAGTTGCCGAAAACTTCTTAGGCCTATTGCCTCCTTACACAAAGCTTAGAAACACTATTTACAAGTTTATACAGTTTGGATTAACATCAAAGTAAAAACTCCTTGAATATTATTAACTATATATACGACAATTTAAATAAAGTACTTGTCTTTGGAGTACTGTATCTATTAATATGGATTCTACTCCAGATTATACTCCAGGTTAATTACACAACAGGGCTATTGTTCTCTTTAGTGCCATTCTTGTTTTTGGCCTTTGTGTTGTTACTGGATAAACCTTATTACTCTCTATTGTTGCTCTTTGTTGTAAATTACTTTGTTTCTGGCCTAACACGCTACATTTCATTCCCTCCTGGGCTTGCAATGGACTTCCTCTTTTTACTTTTAATTATAATTTTAATTCTACAATTGTTTAGGAGAGATAAAGTAGTTAATATAAATGATACAGCTCACCCTTTAACATTAATCTCTTTTTTATGGCTACTATTTTGCATCTTTCAAGTATTAAACCCTGGTTCATCTAGTATTTTTGCATGGTTAGTAAACGTAAGAGGAATAGGCGTCTATTTTTTCTTAGTGGTAATCTTTACCTCTATCTATTTAAAGAAGTTTAGCCAGTTAAAGCAAATTATTAACATTTGGTCTGTACTTTGTTTAATTGCAGTTGTCAAGGCATTTATTCAAAATAACTTTGGATTTGACTCTTTTGAACAAATATGGCTCGCACAGGGGGGCTCTAGAACTCACATAATTCATACAGGAATAAGATATTTCTCAATCTTTACAGATGCTGGGAATTTTGGAACAGATTTTATAGAAACTTGTGTCAAAGCTAAAAATTATAAAATAGGAACAAAACCAGCACAAATACCTGGACAACCTTCAGACCCAAGTACTTATTTAAGTACAGATGATATTATAAAAATATATGACTGCGGTGAAGTTATTAAATCAGGTTCTGCAACAAAGGTTTATGATGGGATACCGCTTTCTTGCTTGAGAAATAACGGAAACTACTCTTTTAATGAAACTATAAAAATCAATTCATCAGATATTGTTTCAATTCAGCAAAACTCCGAAATAGAATATCTTGACGGAACACCTTTTTCACAAGGAAGAAACCATTATTCAAGCACAAAAGTAGTTATTGATGGAGTGGAAGCGGCACCATCAACAGCTTCTTCTAATTTCCCACACTATCCAAACAATGGAAGTCATTTAAGAACTTGGGATAACACAACAGCTACATTATCTTTATTGTTTCCTTTTGCTGGTGCTTACGAATTGTATTTTTATAATAAAAATGGGATAGAAATAGCAAAAGCAAATATAGATATGGTGGACTTTAGAGAAGCTTCTGCTTCAAAAGCAAAACAGATTCAGCTGGGACAAAAGATGAAACTTGCATCAGGAATAAATGGTTATGCAGGAAGCGAAGCAATATTTTTAGCACTTGCTGGATTTTTGCTTTTTAGTGGAAATTACTTTTTAGTTTTAGCTGTTTCAGTTTTAGGATTTTTATTTTGGAATTGGAATAGAGCAAAAATATTTATGGGAGATGTAGGAAGTACGCTTTTGGGGTA
>CAZHHY010000118.1:0-351 GCA_964532375.1 uncultured Muribaculaceae bacterium | reverse complement strand
AAACTAATTTTCAAGATGTCCTCTATGCAAATAATGGGCATTTTTTATTGTTTATAATTATTAAAATAATTTAAAAATCTTTTCAAAAGTTGCAAAGAACTTGCAAGTTTAAGTGATATTATGCAAATCAAGAAGCTACAAACTTTTGGATATGGATTATTCTATTTGGAGTTTACTGGTTTGATGCAACTTTAACTCTAGTTAGAAGAAAACTAAATAAATAAAAGCTATCCTTTGCACATAAAAAACATGCTTATCAAAGGCTCACTCAAGCTGGTTGGAGTCACTTTAAAGTTACAAATTATTCAATAGGACTTAATCTGATTTTATTTGCTATAGTTTATTTTATAT
>CAZHHY010000117.1:0-5894 GCA_964532375.1 uncultured Muribaculaceae bacterium | reverse complement strand
GTTATGTCTTTTCGCAAAGGCCACCAACTGCTTAAACACCTCTTGACTTGCCTTTTGCCCTGTTGGCATATTGGGATAATTAATCCACATAAGTTTCACCTTAGACAAATCTTTTTTTTCTAACTCTTCTATATTTGGATACCAATTATTTTCTGGATTAAGCTCATAACTTACTACTTGCCCACCTATTAACTCCGTAATAGCCGCATAGGCTGGATAGCCAGGGTTAGGAACCAAAACCTGTTCACCTGGATTAACAAAAGCCATACTAATATGCATAATGCCCTCTTTAGAACCCATTAGTGGTAAAATTTCACTTTGTGCATCTAGTTCAGTATTAAAATAGTTATGGTACCATTTTGAAAAAGCCTCTCTAAGCTCTATTACTCCAGCATAGCTTTGATAGCCATGGCTATTTGTATTGTGGGCATATACTTCTAGTACCCTAATTGCCGAATCTGAAGGTGCAAGATCTGGGCTTCCAATGCCTAGGTTAATAACATTTATGCCCGATGCACGCATCTGCTCTATCTCTCTAAGTTTCTGTGAGAAATAGTATTCAGTGACAGCCTCACTCCTTCTAGATCCCTTAATTGCAGGGAGTTCTATGGTTGTTTCCATCGTGTTCATAATTTTGCGTATTTCAATTAGTTTAGTTTTTGTTAGGCCGAGGTTGTATTTGGTTGGGCTGAAAGAGGTTTGGGAGAGGTTGGGACTGGGCATAAAAAAAGAGGCCCCGAACTTCGAGGCCTCTGTATTTTTATCTTTTAAATTATCTTAATCTATACAACAATAACACATACGCCCCTTTTCGCTAAAAAAGAAGTAATAAAAAAAGAAAAAGTATGAGCTAAAGTTATGCATCTATAATTGTGCTAAAAATTTTGTTGTCTAATTGACACAACAAACTTAGTATAAAATTTATTAATTCTGCAAATTATTAATAAATAAAACCTGCTCAAAAGCAGGTTTTGTTTTTTGGGTGGCTGATGGGGATCGAACCCACGACCTCTAGCTCCACAAACTAGCGCTCTAACCAACTGAGCTACAACCACCGTGTTTATTATCCGTCTTAGATATCAATTAACTGCCTAATAATCCACTAATGAATGTCCAATTCATTGATTAAGAAACGGGATGCAAAAATACAAATATTTTTTTACAAAACAACAAAACCCTTTGTATTCTGAGTAAAAAAATTGAATTAGGTGTAACTTACAAATTGTTACCAAAAAGTTACGATTCGATAGTAAAATATTAGAAAAAAAATTGTATTTTTGCAGATTAAAATTAACGACTTCGGTAACATTTTTGTAGATGTATATTGTTAAAACAGATAATACTTCAAAAACTATATAAAGATTATGGCTCGCGAAATTAAATTCTCTCTGGTTTACAGAGACATGTGGCAATCTTCTGGTAAGTATGTACCTATGGTCCATCAATTAAAAGAGATTGCACCAGTTATTATTGAAATGGGATGCTTCGACCGTGTAGAGACAAACGGTGGTGCATTTGAACAGGTAAATCTCCTATTTGGCGAAAACCCCAACACAGCTGTACGCGAATGGACCGCTCCTTTTAACAAAGTTGGCATCCAAACACATATGCTAGAGCGTGGCTTGAACGGTTTAAGGATGAACCCAGTACCTGCCGACGTTAGAGAACTCATGTACAAAGTAAAGGCAAAGCAAGGGACAAATATTTCAAGATCTTTCTGCGGTCTTAACGACCCTAGAAACCTTGAGCTTTCTGTTAAATATGCTAAGTCTGGTGGAATGATCTCGCAAGTAGCTCTTAGTATTACTTATTCTCCTGTTCATACCGTAGAGTACTATATGGGCCTAGTAGATAAAGTTGTAGGATTTGGATGCGACGAGATCTGTCTTAAAGACATGGCCGGTATTGGCCGCCCAGCTTTTCTTGGACGCCTTACAAAAGCAATTAAAGATAAATACCCACATATATTAGTTCAATATCACGGCCATACCGGCCCTGGTTTCTCTGTTGCATCTATGCTAGAGGTAGCACGTGCAGGTGCCGATTATTTAGACGTAGCAATGGAGCCACTTTCTTGGGGTATGGTTCATCCAGACGTTATCACAATTCAAGCAATGCTTAAAGATGCAGGTTTCCAAGTGAAAGACATTAACATGGATGCCTACATGGAAGCGCGTAGACTTACTCAAACATATATAGATGACTATCTAGGATATTTCATAGACCCAGGTAACAAGCAAATGACATCGCTATTGGTAGGCTGCGGTCTTCCTGGTGGTATGATGGGCTCGCTTATGGCAGACCTTAAAGGTTTCCACGGCGCAATCAACTCGTCATTAAGAAACCAAGATAAAAAAGAGCTTCAATTAAATGAACTTCTTGTAATGATGTTCCAAGAGGTAGAGTATGTTTGGCCTAAGATGGGATACCCTCCATTGGTTACTCCGTTTAGCCAGTACGTTAAGAACATTGCTCTTATGAACCTTATGCACACTCTAAAAGGTGAGCCTAGATGGAGCACAATAGATAAAGACACTTGGAATATGATTCTTGGTAAAACTGGTACACTTCCAGGAACACTTGATCCAGAACTTATTCAGCTTGCAAAAGATAAAGGCCTAGAATTCTACACAGGTACTCCACAAGATGCATTCCCTAACGAACTAGATAGGTTCAGAAAAGAGATGATAGAGAACAAGTGGGAGTTAGGTGAAGACGATGAAGAGCTATTTGAATTTGCAATGCACGAAAGACAATACAGAGACTACAAGAGCGGTGTTGCTAAGCAGAGATTCGATCAAGAATTAGAGGCAGCTAAAGCAAAAGCAGGCGCTCCAATTATTGTAACTCGCCCTGTAATAGAGATGCCTAAAATAGATGTAGAAAAAGTTCTTGAGAAGTATCCTAATGCCAAACCAATTCAGTCTCCTGTTAAAGGACAACTTATATGGCAGTACGATATGGCCGATACCTCTTCTGCTCCTAACCTAGGAGAGAAGGTAGAAGAGGGCAAGACTATGTGTTTTGTTCAAGCTTTCTATGGTATAGAACTAGTTAAGCCTACTTTCTCAGGTAAAATTGTACAAGTAGTGGCTAACCATGGCGATAAAATTGAAAAAGGTGAAATTATTGCATTTGTAGAATAAGGTTAACCTACAGTATATAACTAAAAAAGAGGATGCTGCAAAACAGCATCCTTTTTTTTAAACTCGCAAAATTTATAGTGTTCCTAATTTTATTTGTTTAGATAATTCCTTCTAGTGCTATAGATTAGCAAATAAAATCGCTTGTTAGCCTCGCTTAAAAACGAGTTAGTTACTAACATCTCTACTGCAGGCTGCTTTTCTAAAAAAGGATTCAGCAATTTTCCGATTCTTGTTTCCATGACACCTATTCGTTTGGCAAATTCTATAAAATCATTTTTCGACGGATGTCTGCTTTTTTTATATTCTTCACTTTTAAAATTATCTGCAAATAAACCTTTATCCAAAGCAAAATCAGAATCATCTACATGAAGTCTTGTATTTATCAAATCGTATGCTGGGCTAAGCAAATAGTCACCTTTAGATGATTCAAGCAATGAGAAGTTTTTCAAATGTGCATCGCCATTTGAGAAGAGAAAATTGAAAACCACCAACGAGAAATATTTCTCTATTTCTACTCTCCATGCTGGAACATATTTTTGTATCAGCAGCCCAACTCCCTCATAACTATACTCATATTTATAATTAACGCCAGCAATATCTTTTGTTTTACCTGCCAAAGTTGCAAAATCCTCGGCACCCCACTTACCCCCCTCTTTTTTAACATCAAACCGCTTAGTTATGTAGGCAGGTGAGCCATCCTTAAAAAAAATCATAGCATTTTCAGCCGTATTTAATCCATAAACCTGTTTTGCTATTTGCATAGTTAGATGTTCGTTTGCTGGAACTTGGTCAATTTTTTTTAAATCTCTTGGTATCGGTTTCAATATGTACGTTCCCTGTTCCCCTTTGTTTGTCAAACGTAATAGATTGTTTTCTAGAAGAAAACTAAGTTTTTCCTGCACACCCGATATAGAAATACGGTTGCGGTTTTCCATAAAATGCACTGCAACTTCTTCGTTTTGCTGTGGCGAATCATATGGTAAAATATGACTTACCTTTTTCCCATCAAACATATTACGTAAGAAACTTGGGCTGTAAGTATTAAAACCTTGGGCCAAAGTTCCAGGGCAATATTTTAACTCCTCTAAATTCATTTTTCTACTATTGATTTTACAGTTACTGCTCCAATGGTGTCACTCTGAGCTGTTGCCATCAGTAACCCAAAGTTATCTTCTTGATCAATCCTTAATTGAGTACTTTGCAATTTTCTATTAGCACCTTCACTTAACATATTAAAGAAGAAAGGGAATAAGAATTCGCTACTGTATTCCCTTTGAGTTTTTGGAAGAGTCAAACTTATAGAAGGTTTGGTTGAATCGTTAAAATAATTGTTTTCATATCTAAATATAAAATGCCGAGGGTTTTCTTCAATTAGTGTTCCGGCTAAAGCTCCATTACGGTATATTTCTATTGCTCTCATCTATTTAATACCTTTTTTTAACTTCAAGGGCAATTTCCATTCCCAAAACATCTGCTAATTTGTTCAATACTTCCAACGAGGGATTAGCTTGCCCCCGTTCCAATTTATATAAAGTATTGATGCTCACATTTGCCAATTCAGCTAAGTGTGGTTGAGTGATACTCAATTCTTTTCTTCTATTTTTTATAGCCTCTCCAAGTTCCTTGACTAACATTATAGTGTGATTTTGATACAAAAGTAGATTTTATTTTCCCATTATGCAAGAGAAGTAGCAATATAATGTGATTTTACAAACTGCTATTTTTGTGATATATTACCATCTGACGAAATATCCGAGACTAACTAGACCTTTATGCCCATAACCTACCTGGCCTGTAAGACCATTAGTTTTACCCCAAGTAAAGTTTAATAGCTCTACATGAAAGAAGAAGTTTGTATCGGTCTCTGTAGTTCTTATGGTATTTACAATATCTGTTTCAGATGTAATACATATGCAATATTTACCCCTAGTTTAAGCCGAGGCTTCACATAGCGATTATAATCTAGCATAAATGCACCAGTATGCTTTGCGCTAAGACCATCTAAATCTCTACCCCAACTATCTACTCTCTGGAGTGATATAGGAGAATAGATAACTTTGATTTCATTCTTTTGAGCGAATGCACCAATTGATACCAGGCAGGCCAATAGAGATAATAGAAGATTAGAGATTTTCATAAAATTTAGCTTTAAAGTTTGTAGTAGATAAAATTTAGATTTACAGTTCGTATTTATAAATCTTTTAAATAATTCTAGCGCCCAATATATATAGATTAAGCTCACCAAAAATTATCTACGAAAATATGATAATAATAGAGTTTAGTGGTAACAAACTTACCTTCTTGAAAAATAATCCAATTAATGCTCCAATTCCGCTCTTTTTAGGGGGACACTCATTATCAACAACTCGCTAATTCACCTGATGGATAAAAAACCCTCAGCCTCATTTGAGAAACAAATTTTAGTTTGTCGCAGACACCTATTAGTTGCAGACACCTAATGGTGCCTACGGCGAATATTCACTGCTTCGCAGATAAATGGTGCCTCTGGCTGGTGTAGACTGCTTCGCAGGTTTAACAAATGTGCCATTTGCAGTAACTATCACTTCATCAGTTACATCACTTTCACTAATATCTCAAAATAATGAATACTGGCGAAAGCGATATTGCTTACAATCAATTGATTATGATACAACACAATGAATACCTAAAGTTTCCCACCTTGTAACCTGTTTATAATTAGCATAACCAGCGGTATTTTCTTCAAAATCGGAATCATTTTGCATTCCA
>CAZHHY010000116.1:0-5919 GCA_964532375.1 uncultured Muribaculaceae bacterium | reverse complement strand
GTTTGAACACCAATCGTTAATAATATTTACAGAGTTACTGTTTCTAAAATCAAGTGATTGAACTGAGGCGTTGAACCACTTTTTGTTTGTAGCCATAAAGCTCTCCAAAACAGCAAAGTCTTTATGTTGCCAAATAGAATTTGCAATTGAAATTTTAACAGAAGGGTCTGTTTTAGGAAGAGTCTCTATCATCTTCTTAAAGAAACTGTTAACATCATCGTCACTATTCCCCACAAAACCCAATGTGTTTTTGATTTGCTCTTTTGTCTGGCCCTCGGCTCCATTCCAACACATTGCCATAGCAAGGTTAAGACTCAAAGGAGAGATCATAACGTTCTTTCTTTTGTTCTCAAGAGCCTCTTGCTCAGAAATATTTGCAAGATAGGTAAAGGCAATATTGTTGCCGTTGTCTGCTATTTTTGTTTGTGCCGAGGTTAAAATAATCTCAATAGGCTCTGTTTTGTTTGTAACTCCGTTCCCCTTTTCGCAAGAACCCATAAAAAACAACAGATGTAATGTCAGTAATAATGTAACCCATTTCATAATAAATTGGTATTAAATAGTAAAAAATAGCAGGGTTTGTGCAAGCTCAGGTTTTAGAGAAGACTCCTCTTGTTATGAGAGAGTGTAGTAGATTCTACAAATATAGATTATTATTTGAATTGTTCAAAAGATTTATTCCATCTTTTACTTAAGGGAAGGGCCTCAATTAATTTTCTATTTTGTGAAACAGTAGTAAACATTATAAAAACTCAAAAAATACTGTTAAAGCCTACTAAATAGTTTGTTAAAAAGAAAATTATATTTGTTTTTTTGAATAAAGTTAAATAATTTTGATATGAAAATATCTTGGTTTTCGGACTAGCCTTGCCAGCTAAAAACCGTTTTACAGTCAATATATTTTATCTAGCAGACCAAGGCAAGAATGTTTAATATTAATTATAAAACGGCATGCAAAGATAATTTATTTTGTACCGATGACAAACTTCATTTATCTGAATTGATTCTTTTAAATTTTATTTTAATTATTAAAAATTATTTCGTATGAAAAATTATTTTTCAAGTTTAATCTGTGCTTTTGCACTTTTTGGATTAACCTTTTTACCAACAGTCGCTAGAGCGGATGGATTTCATGTTTGGGTCTTTTGGTGCGGAGAGTCTATCATAATTAATATCGATGAAGAGCAAGAGTTCTTTGATGATCAGTTATACACTGATCTTGAAGAGCTTTTTTGTGGTGAATTCCCAGGTATCGGTTAACGTTATAAATTAATTATTTGGGAGAGCTTTTTAGTTAGAAAAACTCTCCCTTTCAATTTGATGTAAATATTTTAATTATGAAAAAAATTAGCATACTGCTTTGTTATCTGTTAATTGGATTTTCGGCCAATTCTCAAAACGTATTTAATATATTTCTCCGGTTCAAATATTCTGTAACATATAAAGAATATCTTTCAGGCAACTATAAAAATGATCTTTTCAATCTAGATGTAGCAAGTAAGTTTTCTTTATTCTATAGTCATATAAAATCTCAAAGAGACTCAATGATGTTAGTACTTAAATCTGAAGGGTATTCCGGACAGTCAATGATGCTTGAGTTGAATGAACGAGGTTATTACCAAGGGGCAAACAATATTGTATTGAGAGACATAACTAATATGAAAACTAACGACTACAATATAATTGCTTCACGTTATTACTCAACGTCAGTTGATACAAAGAAGCTTAGTTGGGTAATAACGACAGATTCAATAAAAATTTTAGAATATAAATGTATAAAAGCTGTTACTAACTTTGCAGGTAGGCAGTGGACAGTTTGGTTTGCTCCAGACATCCCCGCCAACTATGGCCCTTGGAAACTGGATGGACTACCTGGGGCAATATTAAAAGCACATGATTCTGAAGATCACTACACTTTCGATTGTGTGGGGATATCTAAAATGAACATAATTTTTGATTCTTTTATATTTAAAAAGTACAAAGAGATAGAAAAAGATGAATATAAAAATCTTCTTTATAAATTTAAACGTGATCCAATACAATATTATGAAAATCAAAATGGCTATACTTTGAGAGGACATCATAAAGATGGAACTCCTATTGATATGAACAGATACAAAAACCTCCCATACAACCCTATAGAGAGAGAATAATGAAACATGTGGTATTACTTTTGATGCTTTTACTCTGGTTAGACTTATACTCTCAGAACTATGTAAAGGGAGTTGTTAGTTCTGCAGATGATAAGAAGTGTTTACCCAATGCGGTGGTTACCATCTATGATTCAATAGGCATCAAGATATTGACATATGGATTTACGTCTGATAATGGTCGCTTTGACATAGAGCTTAATGACCATATTATTAAACAAAAGCAACTTTATATGGAAATCGCATTTATGGGGTTTGTAAAAAAAAGAATTGCCATTGAGACAAAATCTGGGAAAGAATATCGCATAGAGCTAAACCCAACAAATTTCGTTCTAAATGAGATTAAGATAAAAGCCCCTAAAGTTAGTATGAAAGGAGATACGCTAAACTATACTGTGGGGCAGTTTATGCAGAGCCAAGACAGAAACATTGGGGAGGTTCTTAAAAGAATTCCTGGGGTTGAGGTTGATGAGTTGGGACAGATTAAATATAACGATGTTCCTATAAACTCCTTTTATATTGATGGTAAAAACCTGCTTGGAAACCAGTATGGGATTGCTACCAGAAATATACGACCTAGCCTCATTACAATGATTCAAGTTTTTGAGAAGCACCAGCCAATAAAAGCATTAGAAAACAGGGCCCTTTCGGAAAGCGCTGCAATAAATCTTACTATAGCTGCTCAGAACCGTTCTAAGTTGATAGGAGCAGCAGATTTAGGGCTAGGAGCTGCGCCACTACTTTGGAATTCAAGATTGACACTGTTCAGTTTTGGAGAGAAAAATCAGCTTATGACAGTAATAAAGAGTAATAATAATGGAGAAGAGGTGGCCTCGGAATTAAATTTAATGAACATGGGTGCAGATTTTGCACTTCAGAATCCCAATTTAAAGAGCAGAGAGATGCTTAATCTATCCGAACCTATATCTGCACCTTTTTCTGGACAAAGATGGTTGCTTAACCTCTCCAATATGGCCTCCGCTAATTATCTGTTCAATATTTCACAAGATGTTCAAGCAACACTAAAGGTAAACTATATTCAAGAGACTATAGAAAACAATAGTAAACAAGTTACAAGATTCCTTATTGATGGGGTTAATGATATAACCATTATTGAAGAAAGCGAATCTAAGAGAATGGAAAAAACTCCTTCTATTGACTTTACCATTACGTCTAATAAAAAAAACTTTTATTTTCAGAACCGTATTTATGGAAGGGCTGCTTTTATGGACAAAGAAGGAGTTATTTTTGGCACACGGCACGTAAACCAGACTCTTGGACAGGACAAATTTAATCTTGCAGAGATAATAAGTATAGTTAAACCACTTGGAAAGACTCTATTTAGGTTTAATTCCAAGACACAACTCTATTCTCTTCCCGAATTTCTCAATATATCTACGGACAGCATAAATCAAAAGAGCTCACTTTTTAGGGTAAAATCAGAAAATACACTCTCTACACAAGTTAGATTAAAGAAAGTAATACCAACAATCAGTACTGGATATAACTTCTCAATACAAAATGTAGATTCGCAATTGGAAGACCATAGAAAGTATCCAATATTTTCAGGAGCTAACCAAATAGGACTTTCTGAATCAGAATTTTTCTTTACGCCGTCTGCTAGATATGAAATAAACAGATGGAAATATTTAATTTCCATACCTGCAAGGGTTTATATTTACAATTTCAATAACAACTATAACAGGTTGGAAAATTTTAACAACTCTTTCTTCAAGTTTCAGCCCTTTGCAACTATTACATATCAAGCAACTAGGGATTTTGAAGTTGTAGCTGCCTATAGTTTTGGCAGTAACATGACTGTAGAGGTTCAAAACATGACCCCTAATATGATATTAAATAATTACAGACAAGCCACTCTGGGATTTAAGAGCATGCCAGACTTGGATTTTAGTAATGTCCGGCTTAATTTAAAATATTCCAATCCGCTGAAGCTTATATTTATTGGTGCAGGAATAACTTATTCCAAAAATATTGGAGGTGTCAAGCATTCAGTTGATTATGAAGATTATCTTACAATAAACACCCTTTTATATGATGAAAAGCTTGTTAACTCTTCTCTAGTTTTTAGTGGAAGGGTATCTAAGAGCTTCTTTGATTCACCGCTTAGTTTGAGACTCGCTGTTAACCATAGAATTTCGGGAGCTGAATATTTACAATTGGGTAAACCAGTGAGTATTACCTCAAAGGTTTGGAATTTTGAACCTTCTGCCTCATACAGTATCAAGGATCTATTTGATGCACAAGTCTTTATTAGGGGGTCAAGACTCAAAAGGATAAGTAGCACCAACTATGAAACTTCTGTTATAAGTGCTAACACCTCACTTATGACATCTTTTATTTTAACTCCAAAAATTAAAATTTCTGGGCAGATAGATCATTTTTACAACAAATCAGCTGG
This sequence comes from uncultured Muribaculaceae bacterium, assembly GCA_964532375.1. GTDB lineage: Bacteria > Bacteroidota > Bacteroidia > Bacteroidales > UBA932 > Bact-08. The sequence continues at coordinate 1,350 of CAZHHY010000116.1, read as the reverse complement.
ATCGGTAACAGGCAGCTCTTTTTTTGCCGATATAAAATTATCTTATAAAACCGATAGAGGTAATGTTGAGTTTCTAATAAATAATATGTTAAACAATAATGAGTATACACATATAAGCTTCAATGAGCTAACCAAATCAGAAACCCAAATCTTTATAAGACCTAGGCACTTTATGATTTTATATACTCTGCAGATTTAAATAAATTAAGGTGTGCCAAAAACCACGGCGATGAATTATTTAAGGCGGGAGAGGAGTTCGTTGGCGAGTGCGTTTTTATCTTCTATATGTTTGATAACTGCCCCTACAAATTTGTTTTTTTCAAATACGCCGCGCACCTCTTCAAAGTCTAGGCGGCATTGGTCTAAATCTCCATCGGCACCAAAACCAGTCATAGAAGAGAGCGAGAACTCTTTACGAGCATCTTCGTAGAGCATGTTATCTAAATCTACAACAGCTTTTCTCCATTTTTCTACAATAGATTTTATATCTAACGCTGTAATATTTGCAGGGTCTATCCCGTAAACTTCTTCAATTTTATGATAGCACCAAGTCCATTCTAGTTTATAATAGTTTGAGTGTAAGGCTTCAATAAAATTATTAATTTCTCTAAGCGAAGCAACCTGTGCATTTTCTATCATATTCAAAAGTCTCTCTATTTCGCTTTTAGGAGCAATCAAACCAGAAATGTCTAACCAAGAACCAGTGCCTGCTTCAATATCGGGAATAAGCCTAAGGGAAATATCTTTGTCACTCTCAAAGGTTAGACCCTCTAGCCGTTTAATTATGGAGTTCCCCATAAATTTCTGAATAGCAATCTCGTAATATTTTATACCGTTGAACAGAGATGAGTTTTTGATTTTTGTGCTTTTATAGGAGTAGAGATCTGTAGTTTCGCCCGATAGCTCTTTTAAGCTCAGGAGCAAATCTCGGCCTTTCATCATCTTGTCAATAGTATAAGGGCTAAGCAGGTTGTAATTAATTTGATCTAACTTAGAGGGGTCTTTACGGCGGTCTCTCTCTGGCCATTTTTGAACATCCCTTATTGTGCCCACACTTCTAAGATTTACTCCCGGGATTAGATAAGTTGTATTATCTTTCTCTATCAAATACGAAAATGGCAGCATAGAGGTGTCTGTATTGTTTACGTGCCTACCCATTACCAAAGAAAATGCACCTATTCTTGCCGGCCATAAAATAAATGAATCAGATGTTGTTTTAGCTCCTCTCTCCATAATGCCTTGGTGTATAGGGCCAAGTTTATACATGTGGTTAGATTGGTTAGAGCCCGAACCAGCATTCATAAAAGAGAATAGCCCAGCAATAAGAAGAGTAGATTTATGGTGGCTTAC
>CAZHHY010000115.1:0-5966 GCA_964532375.1 uncultured Muribaculaceae bacterium | reverse complement strand
CTCGGCAAGTAACTCCTTGCCCTTATCTGTTAGCGAATAGTATTTCCTAGGAGGCCCCTGTAATGACTCTTCCCATCTATAATTAAGTAATCCTTGATTTTTTTGGCGAGTAAGTAAGGGATAAAGAGTTCCCTCTACTACTATCATCTTCGCAGCTTTTAGCTCTGCTATAAGCGAAGAGGCATATGCGTCGTTGTTATTTAGTATGCTCAAAACACAATACTCCAAGACTCCTTTACGCATTTGTGATTTTATATTATCTGTATTAATATCATTCATAACCTTTCCTTTTAAACCTTACCTATAACTAGAAAATCTTCTGAGATTCTCTGCTGTGACTGGAATCCCTCTCATCTCACATTTTTTTGCTGCAGTGTTGGCACGTGGAGCCACAATCCATATAATTATATATGCCCAAAAACCACCACCTCCCAAAAAGAACGTAATGACAAATAGAACTCTTACCAAAACTACATCTATATTAAGATAGAGAGCTAGTCCGCTACAAACACCAGCAATAGTTTTGTCGTCGGGGTTTCTGTAAAGCTTGCGAACAGTTGAATAATTGCTATACTCTTTAGCTTGTTCAAAAGAATCTTCCATTGGGCTACCATCTGGCATTCCAAGTTGAGCAATAATCTTATTTACCATTGCAATGTTTACAACTTGATACTTACTCCCAAGCTCTTCTGTAAAAAGTTCGGCAATGCGCTCCTCCAAATCTTCCATTACATCTGAAGTTTGTATTCCCATTTGCGTCTGTTGTTTGAACTTATTCAAATAGGTGCTTAGTCTTTGATAGGCATCGTCGTCAATGACAAAACTTTTTCGGCCTATACCTACAGTAACTACTTTTTTCATATTATACTGCTTTAAAAATTAAATTGTTTTATTCTAATTATAACTCTATGAATATTTATATAGAATTAGGTACTGCAAATATATATAAAAATTCCATTACCTTGCATCACATAGTACTAAAAAATTTCACAAAAAAAGCTCGTTACGTATGTAACGAGCTGATACATTGCGATTAAATTTTAAAATTATTCTTCCGTTGCACCAGGCAATTCGTTGGACGGAGCTGGAGTTGTAGGGAATTCAGGCTGACCTTGCAGCGGTGCTGCGTTCTCAATTCTCTCTTGAATAGAGTTTTGTTTTTTGGTATTTCCAGTAGAAACGAATGCAGTTGCTACAACACAAAGTACCAAAATGGAAATTGCCAGAGTCCATGTAGCTCTTTCGAGAAAATCGGCAGTTTGCCTAACGCCGAAAGTTTGGTTACCCGAAGAGAAGTTAGCAGCAAGGCCACCACCTTTAGAGTTTTGAACCAAAACAACTATTGTTAGTAATATACTGGCTATGACAATGAGAATAGCTATTACTGTATACATGATATTATAATTTATGTTTTTCTTTTATTTCCTTAACAAGGGTCGCAAAGTAACTACTTTTTTCTGGATATAACAAAATAAGTTTTCCGTATACATCTAGAGCCCTTTTATGGAAGCCCTGCTCGGTATAAATAGAAGCAAGAGTTTCTGTATAAAAAGAGGCATCATCAAAAAGTTCAGATGTATCAATCTCGTTTATCTCTATAGACTCCGGCTTTTTACCTCTAACTATAGACCTTAATAAAGTAGGCTTTTCTGCAATGAAATTATCTAGTGGTTTAGACTTATCTAGCTCTACAAGTTCAAAATCTTTTCTTGAAAAATAGTCTCCGCCAGCAAGTACAAAACGGGGTAAATTCTCTGGTACAAAATCTATAATTTCATCTAAGATAATCTCCTCTAAATTTTCATTAATACTTGAATTATTCTTTACAGCTGCTAGTTCGGGTGCAACCTCAGATGTAACCTCAGGAACAGCTTCATTTGTTGTCTCCTTAATAACATCACTTGCCACTTCGCTAATAACCTCATGAGCAACCTCATTAACAGCCTTATGAACAGCTTCTTGAACAGCTTCTTGAACAGCTTCAACCTCTTTAACAGCAATTTGGGGTGCAACATATGGAACATCATTAATTACCGGTTCTTTTGCAACTTCAATTTCAATCTCATTTTCTACAACCGAATTATATAAATCATAGAGCCTTTCTCTTGAGTAGACCCTAAGCGCTGCTCTATGCAAATAGATATTTGCACTCTCTTTATCTTCTTTGCATATATGTTCATATATCTCTAGATAGCCTAGATTGTACCATGGGTATCTCTCAATAATTTTCTCATTTGCAGATAGGCTGAATCCATACATAATTTACCAATTTGCAACAGTATCGTTAAAAATCTGTTCTGTTAATTTCTCTATAATACTCTCTACCAGCCTAGCCTCTACTGCATCTAAAGAAGATGTAGATGGGTAATCTTCGAATGCAGCATAGCTCTTCTCAAAATTATCTTTCGGGTATTTTGTATTTGTAAAAGTAATTTTGAGCGTAACACTCAATCTATTTTGTGCTGCTACCTCTTGTGCAGTAACTGCAATTGAAGCTGTCTCGTAACCCGTTATTTGCCCCTCTACAATGAGGTCTCCACCCTCGTTCATAAAGTTGAGCTTTGTAAGTCTCCTATATTTATCTTTAAGCCCCTCTGTTAAACTATTGCTCAAAGAAGGGTTTATTCTCATTGCCCTATTTTCTATATTATAAACCGTTATTGATTTAACATCGGGCTGAATAGAGGTTCCCGAAAAAGAGTAGATACCACAACTTTTGACTATAAAAGCCAACGAAACAAGTAGGAAAACTGAAACTATTAATCTTGGTAGTTTTTTCATAGTTCCAAATTTAACTCTTTTATTTTTCTGTACAGCGTTCTTTCAGATATTCCTAGTTCAATAGAGGCTGGTTTCCTTTTTCCATTGTGTTTTTCTAGAGCTCTTCTTATCAAATCTTCATTTACCTTTTGCAAAGACAAGGGAGACTCATCCTCATCTTTAGAGCTGTTCTCTACCTCCTCTACATCTGGTTCATAGTCTACAACCGCAGTTTCCTCTATAGTTCCAGAAAGCTCTTTGCTAGAAGAGATTCTAGCACTAGTTGCAGCCGTATCTCGGCCTATCCTTTGCTTGAGTTCCTCTACCTCCTGTCTAAGTTGGTATAGCACTTTAAAGATAATATCTCTATCTGTAAGGTAATCTGCCCCATGGCCTTCTGTTCTTACTGGTAGCTGGCTTACAGAATCTTGTGGTAGATACTTCCTTAAAATCTCTGCTCCAATTATTCTATTATGCTCTATAACAGATATTTGCTCTGCAATACTCTTTAGTTGCCTCACGTTTCCAGGCCATCTAAAGCGCTCTAACATAATAATAGCATCGGCAGAAAGCCTTATTGCTGGCATGTTATATTTATCTGCAAAGTCAAGTGCAAATTTTTTAAACAATAGGTGAATATCGCCAGACCTCTCCCTCAAAGGAGGCACTGTAATTGGCACTGTATTTAAACGGTAGAAAAGATCTTCCCTAAACTTACCCATGTTAATTGCTCTTGGCAAATTCACATTAGTAGCTGCAATTACCCTTACATCTGTTTTTTGTACTTTAGAAGAGCCCACTTTAATAAACTCTCCAGACTGAATTACCCTTAAAAGTCTAACCTGAGTAGAGAGGGGAAGTTCTGCCACCTCGTCAAGAAAAAGAGTACCACCATCGGCAACTTCAAAGTAGCCCTTACGAGTTTCAAAAGCACCTGTAAAAGAACCCTTTTCATGACCAAATAGTTCTGAATCTATTGTTCCTTCTGGAATTGCACCACAGTTTACTGCAATGTATTGATTATGTTTTCGAGGGCTATTTATATGTATAATTTGCGGAATTACCTCTTTACCCACCCCACTCTCGCCTGTAACTAACACAGACAAATCTGTACTAGCAACTTGGACCGCTATCTCTAACGCCCTATCCAAAACCGGATTATCTCCAATAATGTCGAATCTTTGCTTAATTGCTCTTAATCCCATAACACACAAAAATAGATAAAATTTGTACCTTTGAAAAATAAAAATTATAGAATATGGAATTTTTAGCTATTATACCAGCAAGATACGCATCTAGCCGGTTTCCTGGGAAGCCACTAGAAATGATCTCAGGAAAAACCATGATAGAGAGGGTGTACGAACAGGCCAGTAAAGTATTTGATAATGTATATGTAGCCACAGACGATAATCGAATTTTCGAAACCGTAACTCGTTTTGGGGGGAGAGCTATAATGACCCTAACTACTCACCTTAATGGCACCAGCAGAGCTTTAGAAGCAATGATCCAAATTGAGAAGCTCAGAGGGATACACTGTAAATATGTAATCAATATTCAAGGCGACGAACCCTTCATTAAGCCAGAGCAGCTAAAAGAGCTATCTAGTTGTTTTGACAACCCACAAACAGAAATAGCCACTTTGGTAAAAAGAATTACAGATTCTACCGAGCTCTTTTCGCCCGATACTCCAAAGGTTGTTTTTGGAACAAACCAACACGCTCTCTACTTTAGCCGCTCTCCAATACCCTATTTAAGAGACTTTCCAGTAGACAAGTGGCTAGATAACAACATCTATTATAAACACATAGGCCTTTATGGCTACAAACGAGAAACACTTATAGAGATAGCAACTATGGCCCCCTCATCTTTAGAAAAGGCCGAGAGTTTAGAACAGTTGCGATGGTTAGAAAATGGCGTAAAAATTGTAGTAAATGAAACTGCTTTTGAATCGTATTCAGTAGATTCTCCGCAAGATCTAGAGAGATTGAAAGCTAATGGTGCTATATAAAGAAATTATGTAACGAAGTTTTTATATTTTTTTCATATATTTGCACTAATACCCTTTTTGCAATTAATGATTAAACAACTAAATACACTTAGAATGAAAAAAAATCTTTTAAAAGTTCTAGCCGTTGCTATCATCGCAGTTTCGATGGCATCTTGCAGTAACCCTTCAAAAATGGCAAAAGATGCTCAATTGGTAACAGTTGAATGTAATCCTCAAGTTTTAGAAGTAGTTGCAGATGAAATAACTGCAACTTACACAATGAGCTTCCCAGAGAAGTATTTCCACCCAAGAGCAATTTTAGAGGTTATCCCTGTACTTGTATATCAAGGCGGAGAGGTAGCTGCTCCTGCATTTAAGCTTCAAGGCGAGAAAATTACCGATAACTTCAAACCTATCTTTACAACTGGCGGAAACGCAAGTAACACTGTTAAGTTTGCATACAAGCCAGGTATGGAAAAATCGCGTTTAGAGTTAAGAGTTGCTGTATGGAATAAACTTAGAAAGTATGACTACCCGGCACCTTACAAACTAGCCGATGGCGCAAACATCACTTACAAACTAGTTCATACAGATGGCGTTAGCGTGCTTGCACCAAACGATTATCAAAAAGTTATTAGCGAGAAAAAAGAGACTCAAATTCTTTACACCATTAACAGCCACGTAGTTCGTCCAAAAGAACTAACTAAGGCAGAGATCAAAGAGTTCGAGCAATTCTTAGCTCAAATAGAGAAAGACGAGCGTCGTGAAGTAAAAAGCACAGATATTGTAGCTTATGCTTCTCCAGACGGCCCAACTACTCTTAATGCAAAACTTTCAGACAAACGTGGAGAGACTGCCAAATCTGCTTTCGACAAAGTAACTAAAAACGTTCCTATGACTGCCCCTGTAAACGTTAAAACTGTTGCAGAGGACTGGGAAGGTTTCCAAGAGCTAGTAGCAGCATCTAACATCCAAGACAAAGAACTTATCCTTCGCGTTCTTTCTATGTACAGCGATCCCGCTGTTCGCGAGAGAGAGATCAAAAACATGTCTATGGTGTTCAAAACTTTGGCAGACAAAATTCTTCCAGAACTTAGAAGAGCAAGAATGATTGCCAATGTAAACTACACAAACTATTCAGATCAAGAACTAATAGATCTAGCATCTACAAATGTAGAGATTATGGATGTAGAGGCTCTTCTTTACACAGCAACTCTTG
>CAZHHY010000114.1:0-6115 GCA_964532375.1 uncultured Muribaculaceae bacterium | reverse complement strand
CGAAAACCACAAGTAGTTGAATATAACTGACTTGTGGTTTTATTTTGTGATCCGGAAGGGATTCGAACCCTTGACCCACAGCTTAGAAGGCTGTTGCTCTATCCAACTGAGCTACCGAACCGGTTTGTTTATCGGAGTGCAAAGATATAACATTTTTTTACTTTTGCATAGCTTTGGCAATATATTCTATGGCAAATACTAGTCCAAAGCCTATTAGCACAAATGCTATTGCATAGGGGAGCTGTGCGTTTATACCTGTATATTGCTCAAAATGTGATGGTAGGGCGGGGTAGTCTATGCCAGTGTAGGTTAGTGATTCTATTTTCCAGGGCCATACTTTTACTAGTGATCCGGCCATAAAACCTGCTAAAAGGGCTATGGTTTGCTTATAGTATTTTTTAAGCAACCAAAAGAGTACGTGGGAAAAGGCTAGTAGGCCTATTAAAGCGCCTGCTGCAAACACTATTATAATTGGAATATTGAACTCTTTTATTGCTGTCATCATAAAGGCATATTTGCCCATTAGTAGTAATATAAAACTGCCAGAGATGCCGGGCAGTATCATTGCGCAAATGGCTATCATTCCGCTTACAAATATAAACCACCATGCATCGGTTGTTTCGCTTGGCGATACTAGGGAAATCCAAATGGCAATTGCAATGCCAACTAGCAGAGTAATTACATATGATATCTTCCACTTCTCTATATCGCGCAGGATAAAGAGTGCAGAGGCTACTATTAATCCAAAAAAGAAAGACCATAGGGGAATGGGATGATTAAGGAGTAGGTACTGCATTAACCTTGCTAGAGTGAAAATACTCACAAGGACTCCACTAAAAACTGCTACTAAGAAATTTCCATTTATTGCTTTCCAAAAGCCCTTTATATCTCCTTTAAACAGTAGCGATAATGAGTTAAGGTCTATAGATTTTAAAGAGAATATGAGTTCTTCATAAATGCCTGTCATAAAGGCTATGGTGCCTCCAGACACACCTGGGATTACATCGGCTGCGCCCATGGCTATGCCTTTAAGAGAAGTAATTAAGTATTTAAGCATCTTATAGAATTGAAGTTTTGTAGTAATAAAGTATTGTTAAGCACGATTGTTTTGCACACCCTGCTATAATTGTATTGGTTTGCATTTTTAATTAAAATTCTTTTTGATTTTGTTTATCCGCTTGATTACTGAATCGTCTATTTTTAATTCCGGAACAAGCTCATATAGTTTAGCTAGCCACACAGAGTCGTAAGCTAAAAGAATTTCTATATAAATATAGAATAATTCTAACTCTTTTAGATTGTAGAGTGCAGTTAAATATGCAATTAAGATTTCTGGATTCTTAGTTCGTTTATAAGTAGTAAGAAGCTCTCCAATAATAAAGCTGTAGTCTGTCTCAAACCCGCCTATAACTCTATTTAAGTATAGTTTTGTACTCTCATCGTCTTGCCTAATCATTCCTATATATGCCATACCTGTAACTGCATCGGTATATAAGCTATCTTCTGCCATGGCTAGTTTAAAATACTTTTCGGCATCTTCAATTTTATCTTTGGCTAAGTAGGCATATCCTATCCCAGATAATGCAAATAAGTTATAGGGTTCAAGTTCTAAGAAGGAAGAGAAGGTAGCTATTGCTTGGTCGTATTGATCGCTATTTACAAGCAGTATTGCTTTATTGTAAAAGACAGAGGAGTTTTCTGGATTTATTGCAATTGCATAATCGAAAGCCTCAATTGCTTTATTAAACTTTAACTCTCGCGCATAAATTGTTCCCACATTAAACCATACATTATCATTGAATGGGTCTATATCTAAGTATTTTTGATAATAGGACATACTTAATTCGAAAAGCCCCATCCTCTCATAGCAAAATGCAAGATCGTTTATAAGCTCTTGATGCTTTGGTGCCATAGATTCGGCTCTCTTAAGCAAATCTACAGCATGCTCGTACATATATGAATCTATATAATCTTGAGATGCAGTTAAGAGCATATCAATACCATCAGTAGTGGTTAACGAGAGTGCACTCTCTAGGTATTGAGAGGTAGTCTCTCTATCTTCTTTTTTGATATATACTCTAGCTATTAAAAAGTGGATGTCACTATTACTAGGGTCTAAGGATATCTGTTTCAAGAGGATTTCTATAGCTTCATCGGTTTCACCGTTTACAATTAGAACATCGGCATATCTAATTACAAGATCTGTAGAATAGGGATGTTGCTTATATCCCATACCAGTAATTATATAAACAATATCGTCATCCATTTCATCTATGAAATGGTTAATAAGAAATTCAAACTCTTCTTCTGTAAAGTGCAAGGCCTCTAAGGTGCCTTGGTCATATGCTTCTTCACATTTAGATATTAGTTCTGAAAACGTCTCTTCTTCAAAGTTATAGAATTCATCTCCAACCATTAAACAGATGTTATTGACGATAAATAATGAATTAGTGAATTAAGAAAACTCCGTGATGTACCATGTTTAAAATTATCTAACACCAAATCGTAAGGGTTGTTTTTATAATTTAACCGTCCAATTTTAAAAGAAGCTCTAGAAGCACGAGCAATATAATCATTAACAAAGAAATATTTAGAGCCAAAGTCTATAAATAGATCAAAATCTTTATCTAAAAGAGAAGCAACCGAAGACCTGTCCGGTACATCGGCATATTTTATATTTGATTTGTTAATCACCTTTATTCTGTGATCCAAAAATTCGTTAGGAAAAAGGTGTTTGTCTGTATTGATTGCTAGAGCTAAAAATTTAATTGATCTATTGTCTAAAATTTCAATGAGTCTCTTAATTGTTTCCAAAATATTCTCCTCGTCAAAATTGAAAAGAATAGAGACAGAAGAGATTTCCTTCAGAGATGTATACTTAGATACTCTTCTGTTGTGAATGCTCTTGAGTGCTTTTTTTTGGATGTATTCTTTTAGGAACATATAATGGAGTCAAAATGTTTCTACAAAAATAACAAATTTCAGGCCAATAACAATATCACAATAGTGCGATATAATTTTTATATTTGTTCTTATATAATATTAGATTATGAAATTAGACAACAATATAAAAACTCTTTATGATATCTTTTTGAATAGTATTCAAGAGTTTAAAGAGAGACCGGCCTTTTCCTATGCAGGAGAAAGTGCCGGTACGTACGAAGTGTTTGGTTCAAATACAAATAGTTTAAGTATGCTTCTAGCTCAAAATGGAATTAAGAGTGGAGATAAAGTTGCAATTCTTGGTGCTAATATGCCAAATTGGGCTCTTTCCTATTTTTCAATTATTTCTATGGGGGCAGTTACAGTGCCAATATTGCCTGATTTTACTGCTTTTGAGATAGTTAATATTATTGAACACTCAGAGGCTAATTCACTTATAGTCTCTTCTAAACTTGAGTATAAAATTCCAGATGGCTTAAGAGATAAATTACAACTAATTGTTGGAATGGATAATTTGGAAGTAATCAGTTCTAAAAAACAAATCGAGGATAATGAAATTGAGATCGAAAGACCAGAATCTAAAGATTTGGCAGCTATCATTTATACCTCGGGAACATCTGGGGCTCCTAAAGGCGTAATGCTATCTCATTCAAACTTGGTTGCTCAAACTAAAATGTCTCAAGAGTTATTCCCTATAAATGAGCATGATATATTTCTCTCTATTTTACCTCTTTCGCACGCCTATGAATGCAGTATAGGTATGTTGTTCCCCTTTTCTCAGGGTTCTGCTGTGATGTATCTAAGCGGAGCACCAACTCCCTCTTTATTGATGCCTGCTTTAAAAGTGGTAAAGCCAACTGTTATGCTAAGTGTTCCACTTATTGTAGAGAAAATATATAAGTTAAAGATAAGACCTCTGTTTACTAAAAACTTTTTTTTAAGAGTACTCTACTCAGTAAGATTGATTAGAAGAGTGCTCCACAAAATAGCAGGAAAGAAGCTACTTGAAACTTTTGGAGGCAATCTTAGGTTTTTTGGCATTGGAGGCTCTAGAGTCGATGGAGCTGTAGAGCGGTTTCTTAGTGATGCAGGTTTTCCTTATGCCATTGGCTATGGACTCACAGAAACATCTCCTTTGTTGGCAGGTGCAATACCAGGAAATGTAAAGTGGCAATCTACAGGACCTGTTCTTAAAGGCGTGCAAATGAAAATACTAAACCCTAACGAGAATAAAATTGGAGAGATTGTTGTAAAAGGGCCTAATGTAATGAGTGGTTATTATAAAGACCCTCAAAATACAGAAGCTGCATTTACACCAGACGGATGGTTTAGAACGAAAGACTTAGGATATCTAGATAAAGATGGTTTTCTATATATAAAAGGGCGAAAAGACAATATGATAGTAGGCACCAGTGGAGAGAATATTTACCCAGAAGACATTGAGTCAATTATAAATGAATTTGACCTTGTGTTAGAATCTCTGGTACTTGAGAAAAAAGGTAAATTAATTGCTAAAGTCCACTTTAATTATGACGAAATTAAAAATGGTGAATATTTTATTGCCGAATCGTCTAATCTTAGCTACGAAGAGAAGCTTACTAAAATAAAAAAAGAGGTTCTTGATTTTGTGAACGACAGAGTAAATAAGTCGTCTAAGATTGCCGAGGTAACAGAGCAGCCGGCTCCATTTGAGAAGACAGCCACCCAAAAAATCAAACGGTACCTATATCATTAATTGCTCCAACCTAGTGCGCTAGCTCCTAAGATTGCTGCATCAGACTCTTTTAGTTGTGAGAAGAGTACTTTTACTTTGTTTTTCCACATAAAGAGCATGTTGGCGTTCATATGCTCTAAAGTTGGTTTTAATATTAAATCTCCCGAGCGGGCAAGACCTCCAAAAAGGATAATTGCTTCGGGTGCACTAAAGGCAACAAAATTGGCAAAAGATTCGCCTAATATTTTCCCAGTATAATTAAATACTTTAATTGCTAGTTGGTCTCCTTGGACTGCAGCTTCATAGACATCTTTAGATGTGATATTGTCATAATTGCGCAAGAGGCTGGGTTCTTGAGACATTTCGAGCCACTCACGAGCTGTTCTTGCTACTCCAACTGCCGAGGCGTATGTCTCTAAACAACCAGTTCTACCACAATTGCAGTTTCTTCCATTTCTTCTAACTGCAGTTGTGTGCCCAAGTTCGCCGGCAAATCCATCGTGTCCATAAACAACATCACCATTAATAACTATACCGCTTCCAACTCCAGTTCCAAGAGTAATCATGATAAAATCTTTCATCCCCTTGGCCGCACCATAAGTCATCTCTCCAACTGCTGCTGCATTTGCATCGTTTGTGAGCGAAACTGGAATGCCAGATTTCTCTTTTAACAATTTTGCAAAAGGGATAGCATTACCCTCTCCCCAAACAAGATTAACCGCATTGTCAATTACACCAGTATAGTAATTTCCATTTGGAGCTCCTACACCAATACCTCTAATTTTTTCGACTCCTCCATTCTTAGAAGCTAATTTTATTAATGCATTATTAAGATCTTCTATATATAAGTTTACATCTAAATGGCTATCTGTTCTTAAAGTTGTTTGTGCTATAACTGAGCCTCTTGCATCTACTATTCCAATTTTTGTTGTTTGACCGCCAATATCTATACCGGCAACATAGGGTTTATCCATTCTTAAAATTATTATAATATTTTTCACAAATATAATAAATTTCAACCTCAATACTTGGTGCACTTTTATATCTTTGTCAATTATGAACTCTATCTCTAGGGATCATATTTATATATCTAATAAGAGGTACGCCTTTAAAGAGATCTTTAAAGAGTTTTATACCTCTCAGCTCTTCTTTGCATCTAAGTTGCTTAGTAACAGACATGATGCCGAGGATGTTGTGCAAGAAGTTTTTCTAAATATATGGAGAGCAAAGCCTGTGTTTAAAAATGAAATAGCCTTTAAGTCTTATCTATATCTCTCTACAAGAAACAAATGCATTGACTTTCTCAGAAAAAAAAGACCTATGTATGAATCGGTAGAACTAGCACAAGAGATACCTAATGAGATTGATTACTTAATAAAAGAAGAGGCATTTAGAATTTTAGGTTGTACGTCTTCAAAAGAAAGTTTACCATTACAAGTTTACGGTTTATAAATTTCA
>CAZHHY010000113.1:0-6192 GCA_964532375.1 uncultured Muribaculaceae bacterium | reverse complement strand
CTCGTACTGAACATAACCAGCCTCGGCTAAATATGTCTGTAAAGATGAATATTGGCATAACGAAGATTGATCATTCAACGCCATATACTCTCCACTCAAATAGTCTTCATAAAGTTTTGTCCCTTTCTCTATACCCATTTGGTAAGACGAGACATGTTCTGGAGAGAGCGAAATAGCTGTTTTAATATTCTCTTTAAACATATGATTAGTAAGACCCTCAAATCCGAATATAAGGTCTATACTTATGTTCTCGAACCCAGCTTGGCGTGCAACTTTAAAAGCCTTTATTGCTTGTGCACCACTATGCCTTCTATTCATCCACTTAAGATGTGAGTCGTAAAAAGATTGAACCCCCATACTAAGCCTATTAAAACCAGCTTTCTTTAAAGAGAGCATAAATGCTAAAGTAACATCGTCTGGATTTACCTCTATAGTAATCTCTGGTTCAAGATTACTGTTTAGATTGGCATCACTAATAGGATAATACTTGCGAATGGTTCGTAAAATAGATGCAAGCTCAGATGCTTTTAGAACAGATGGAGTGCCACCGCCAAAATAGATTGTATTGACGGTGCCACCAATCTGACTATATTCTTTAGACCTATCTTTAATCTCTTTTTTTAAAGCTTTTACAAAATCTTCCCTTTTACTCAACATTTGAGTTGAATAAAAATCACAGTAAATGCAAAACTGCTTGCAGAAAGGGATATGAATATAGATCCCGGCCATTCTATTTAAGGAGTAAATCTGTGCTGCCCAACTTGCCCTCCTCTGTATAAATATCTACTGTGTAAACACCTTTAACATATGATTGATTGCTAGAGAAGAAGATACAAACCTCCAATTCATTCCCTTGGTAATCTACCTCTCTAACTGCAGAGTATATCATCTGCTCCCCTGCAGATGTAAACACCTGTTGTTGAGAGCTAGTCATTAAAATACCATCTGGGCTTTTAACTCTAATATAAATACGTCTTGGCCCTTTTACAGCTATTGAATTCTCAATTAAATTCATGCAAGTTTTAAGCTTTGCAGCCCTGCTACTACGGTCTGTATCAGCATCTCTGGAGTTAATAGCCGAAAGAACAAAACCTCTGCCTTTTAAAACAGAACCAACCTCTACCTTCTTTGCATATTCATCTGTAGTAGTTCTAAGATCGTCATAGCGGCGTAAGGTTTGTTTAGTCTCGTCACGTGCCTGTGCAGCATCTTTTCTAAGTGTAATATTAAGAGTGTTCAAAGAATCTATCTGGTGAATGTAACTTCTCATAATACTGCGTAATGTGCCTAACTCTTTTTCATACTGGCGAATTTGAGCTCGGTTTGTAGCTTCGGTTTTCTTAACTCGCTCTATAAGTTGATCTACCTTCTCTCTCTCTATTCCTAATTGAACATTAAGAGTGTCATTATTGGTACTTATCTCTTGGTAATCATCTTTTAGTTGTACCATCTGAGCCGTTAGTTGTTCTTTTTCAACAGTAAGATCGCCAATCATTCTATTCCTGTCTATCCATATCCAAGCTAGAACCGCTGCCATTACAACCGCTATAACCGCCATTACTATTACTAAAATTTTTAAATTCTTCTCGTTTCCCATATTATCTATTTTTACCTTACATTGATTATACAATACGTCTCAACTCACAAAAATATAAATTTTCTCCTACATTAGTATAGATTATTTTTTAGCTTTGCACAAATAACACTCAATAACCTTAATATTACTACCATTATGGGATCTAACTTTAACTTTAAGAGATATCTTATACGAGCAATTAAGCAACTCTTTACTTTTTTAATTGCACTTACTCTTATAATTGCTGTATTCTCTATTAGCTCTGGTAAAGAGTTTAGCTTTTATACCCTTTTTCGCCCAGGTACAGGTACCCAACTTGCTATATTTCTATTAGTGATGTCATTAGTATATCCTCTATTTGGATACGTTACCAGAAATGTACATCTAAACAAGAGCTACGAAGATGATAAAGCCACTATTAAAGATATCTTCTTCACTAACAGATACGTAATTGAAAGTGAAGGAAAAGAATCTATTGTATTTAGGCATAAATCTTCTTTTATACGTACAATGAAATTATTTGAAGACTCAATTACAGTAACCGTTTCAGATAATCCAATTAAGCTAGAGGGACCAAGAAAAGATGTTTACCGTCTAGGGCGTATGATAGAGTATGCAGTAAGAGACCTAAATAAAGAATAGTACTTACGAGCTAATTAAAGAGTAGTATCCACAAACTGCTTATAGACAGCTAATTAATTACCTATCATAAGCATCAGCATCCCAATCTGGCTCATTTAAAACTGCCTCTTTTTTCAATCGAAAAGAGAGGTATGTTATTTTTATACCCTGCTCTAAAAACTGCATTTCGTAGCGAGTTTTAATTGAGAGCAACTCACAGGCCCTACCGGTTCCATATATATCGTTATTGGCTTCTAGTAACTCCAAGTTATTTTGTTTGACTAATTCAAGAGTATAGTTGTGTAAGAAAGCACTATCTGTTTTAAGATGCACTATGCCGCCATCTTTAAGGAAGTGTTTATATCTCTCCAAAAAAGGTGTAGATGTAAGACGCCTTGTATATTTCTTCATTTGAGGGTCGGGAAATGTTATCCATATCTCCGAAACCTCATTGGGGCCGAAAACCGATTCTATAAATTCAATGCGGCAACGTGCAAATGCGGCATTCTCAATAGACTCTTCTGTTGCAGTCTTGGCGCCCCGCCACATTCTAGCCCCTTTAATATCTACGCCAATAAAGTTCTTCTCTGGAAATTTTCTTGCTAGTGCAACCGTATACTCTCCTCGGCCACAACCCAACTCTAACACCAGCGGCTTCTCATTTTTAAAATGGTGGCTGTGCCACTGCCCTTTCATGTAATATGTAGAACGAAAAACCTCTTCGAATGGAGGCTGATATAAACAGTTGAAGGTTTTATTTTCTTCGAATCTTCTAATTTTATCTTTTCCCATTCTAATTATCTATTCTGGTTTTTATTATCTATTTACTCTTATTTTGCTCTCTTAGATTCAGAGACTAATATTCCCATTTGACCTACTTTTTTTACCTCTAACCCCACCGTGTCTTGTATTATTGCAAAACGCCATTTTCCTCTATTGCCAAAAACAACATCTTTCCTGTAACTCCACTCGTAGTCACGCCACATTCCACACTGCACACTTCTTATTCCTACTGCTCTTTCTAAAGTAGGCAGCCTTAGGGTGTCTGAATATTTATCTCCAAGGGGAGTAGTAACAACAACAATCACAGGTAATACACTATGGTTGTATCCAAAAGGAACTCTAGCATAGATAGAAAGATCGAATGAAGAGACTGAATCTTCACAGTTGTAGGAGTCTAAGTATGAATACCTATTAAATCTATTGCCTGGTTCGTTACAAGAACTAGCAATAAACAAAGTAGTAATAGACAACAATACAGCAATATTAACCAAAGAGCGATTAATATTAAGAACCCTAGCCATTATTGTTCTTTTTTTTGTTGTTCCTGTACCCTTTATTCTTTCTAGATTTTTTATTATTAGGTTGAGTACCCTCGTCGAAACGAGAAATACTATCTTCACCAGCAGCACCTAAAAAATCTGGAAGTTTTGCCTCTTTTCTAGGATTAATATTCGAAACTAGAACTCCTTTATAATTCAACTTTACGATCTCCTTTACGCGCTCGGCATCTAAAGGAAACATGTTAGTCATGCTGTTCTGTTCAAAAGAAAACCACATAACACCTTTAAGAGTATCTGTTTTAACCAGGAATACTGGCCCTTCTTCGGTTTGCAGTGGACCTCTCAAGTGCGGAATATTAATATGAGCATCTATATATGCAGCAGCCTCGTAGTTTATACAACATTTGAGTTTACTACACTGCCCTGCAAGTTTTTGAGGATTAAGAGAAAGATCTTGTGTACGAGCAGCTTGGGTTGTAATAGACTTAAAATCACTCATATACCTAGCACAGCACAACTCTTGGCCACAAACACCTATTCCCCCAATCAAACCAGCCTCTTGCCTTGCGCCTATCTGCTTCATTTCTATGCGAATCCTAAACTCCTCGGCAAATACTCTAATTAATTGGCGAAAATCTACTCTTTCATTGGCAATATAGTAGAAGATTGCTTTTGTACCATCTCCTTGGTACTCTACATCTCCTATTTTCATATCTAAATTAAGAGATGCAGCCAATTGTCTAGCGCGAATCATGGTTCGGTGCTCTCTTGAAATTGCATCTTGCCAACGTTCAATATCTGGCGATTTTGCCTTGCGGAAAATCTTTTTAAACTCAAAGGTTTTAATATCTATATTATGCCTCTTAAGCTGTGGTAAAATTACAGGTCCAGAGAGGGTTACAATACCTACATCGTGCCCATTAGTTGCTTCTACCACCACTATATCTCCTACCTCTAACGACTGGCCTGCACTGTTACGAAAAATTTGTTTATGGGTGTTTTTGAATCTTACCTCAAACAAATCGTGAGTTAGTTGGTCTGGAATATCTTTTAGCCAATCGTAAACAGTGAGTTTACAGCAACTAGGGTTAAATTCACATTTGAGCTCCCCTTCTGGGGTTCTATGTGAGACAGTTCCCCTAGAGCAATTATATATTTTATCTGGTGTGTCCATAATATGTTTTAAAGTTACAAAGATAGAAAAAAGCGATTACTAAGGTCGGCAAAGACATATTTAGAGTTTACATTTCGGCTTATATCTTCTATAGCCTTATTAATAAGCGTGTAGGCACGGTTGTAGAATGCAGGCTTAATTTTAACTGCCCAAAACTTTACAAACTCTATACGCGAAGGGGGTATATGGGCAATTTGGGATGCTCCTTTAGAAACCATTAAAGCACGACGCAAAAACTCAAGAGTATACTCCAAAAAAATCTTTTGGTTTTCCCGCCCGGTAAGCGAAATTTCCTCCCAAAATGAGATCACCTTTAGTAGATCTTTATTTGCACAACCATCCAATAAAAGCGCGAGAGAAATATCTAACCTAGTACTATTATCAGATTCACTTACCATCTCTCTAGCCTTAGTGAGGCTCCCTCTAGATATTTGTGCCCAAAATTGAGCCTCTTGATCTGTTAAGTCAAACTCAACTATAAGTTCTTGGAACATTGACTCTTGCTCAATAGGAAGCACTCTAATTATTTGACATCTAGACAGAATAGTTGGAATAACCTTTTCTGGAGCTTCGCTTACCATAAAAATATAGGTGCCCTTTGGTGGCTCTTCCATTATCTTTAACAAACGATTTGCCGCCTCTTGGTTCATTCTCTCTGGCAACCATATTATCATAAACTTAGCACCACCCTCAAAAGACATCATACTAAGCTTTTTTAGAATTAAAGTGGCTTCATTAACTCCAATATTGCCATTTTTATTCTCTATCTCTATCTTTCTATACCAATCTTGTTCTGTAAAGTATGGGTTCTGTATTACTAACTCTCGCCAACTAGGAAGAAACATATCGCTCACCGGCTTTTTATCTGAAGTGATAGTTTTATTACTATTTACAGGCATTGCAAAATGCAAATCGGGGTGAATTAGCTTGTTAAACTTATTACAAGTAGGGCAACTCCCACAAGAATCTTGTGCAGTTCTAAAGTTACAATTAATATATTGTGCAAATGCAATTGCTAAAGGCAACGCGCCATAGCCCTCATCTTCGCCAAATAGCACAGCATGGCCGGTACGGTTCTCTCTATACATAGTGAGAAGCCTCTCTTTTATCTCTTTTTGTCCAACTATGTTCGCAAATTGCATAATCTTGTTTTAGCCAAATATAATCATTTCACATTTCTTACAGTCAAAACCAAGCCTAAATTTCTTGCCATTGTTTTCTAAAATAAGCGGTTCTACCATTTCTAGAGCTGTAGTTTTTTTATGAGATTTTTCAAAAGGGCACATTCCTAGTTCAAACTTAATGCAATATTTACACCTCATAAGCTCTGCCTCTTTTGGTGCAGCAACCTCATATGCATCTGCCACACTTTCTGCCCCCAACTCAATATAAAGCTCTTTTGCCAAAGAGTTAGAAACATTGCCTCTATAATCAATCTCTCTCCCCTTTATTGAATCGTTCACTACACCTCTCTTCTCTAAATTTATTTGTGCCGAGGCTTTAGTTTCTCCGTTTTTTTTCATTGCAGGCTCTGTTTG
>CAZHHY010000112.1:0-6196 GCA_964532375.1 uncultured Muribaculaceae bacterium | reverse complement strand
AAAGCACCTCCTCCGGTAAGTAATACCTTACCCTGCTTAATGTGAGAGCCAATTTGTATAGACACATGCTCGCAATAGGTAGAGAGTATATCTTCTATAGTTAAGCCAAAGGAATCTATCAAAGGAATAACAACCTCTTCTACCCACTCACGACCCAAAGACTTTGGCCCCTTTAAAGTATAAAAATCTAACTCGTTTAACTTCGCTAACAAAGCATCACAGACAACACCACTGCGCGCTATCTCTCCATCTTTATCATACTCCAGCCCCACTTTGCGAGTATAATGGTTAAGAACGTAGTTTACAGGGCAAATATCATAGGCAGAACGGTTCTTGCCACTATCGAAAGAGATATTTGAAAAACCACCCATGTTTAGACAATAATCGTAATCTGCAAAAAGATTTCTATCTCCCACCGGAACCAGGGGAGCACCCTGCCCATGCAATGCAACATCGGTAGTTCTAAAGTCACAAATTGTATCAACCCCACTCTCGGCAGCTATTCCTGCTCCCGAACCTATTTGAGCAGTAAATCGTTTTGCAGGTTGGTGAAAAATTGTATGGCCGTGAGAAGCAATATAATCTGGTTCAAAATCGTTCTCATCAATGAATTTACGCACCATTCTACCCAAGTAGAGTCCATAATCTGAATTTAACTGAGCGTACTCCAGAGCACTCATATTTTGAGCCGTTGCAAGTTGTTGCTTAAGTTCAAAAGGGTACTGAACCTCGGCAGCCTTAATTATGTTGTAACTCCATTTATCCTCTTTGTGTTCAAAGGTAGCAAAACAGATATCTAGGCCATCTAACGAAGTACCAGACATCATTCCAATTATCTTTACCATACAAAAGAACTTTTAAGTTGGTTAGTATTATCTTTATAATCTGTAACAAAGATAGTTATTTGATGCTTTATTCCCCTCTTAATTACATCTGATTTAAGTTCAACCTCTAGCCTTCTATTTTTAGGATCATAAGATGTAAGAACCCATTTATCGTCAATTATAACCCTATATGAAGAGATTCCAGAAAGATTATCAGAGATAGTAAAACGCAAACTCCGCCGGCCACTTAAATTTTCTCCATTCTTAAAACCCGGAGTAATTACAGGCGATATTGTATCATAGGCAACCCCATAAGTACCAAAAGAGCCTATAGAAGCCTCTACCCAGCCATTATTATAACTGCCCCCAGCCGAACTTAATCTACCACTTTTATCTCGCTTTACAATCAAAGCCTTCTCTTGCAATTGCTCTGGAACCTGTGCTTTTATGGCCAGCCTTGCAGAGTTATGCATAGGAGTACTAGGCTCATGTGCAACCACAAAGCTATTTCCGTTATAATTAACTACATCGTAATTAAAGACAATTGAACTATACAAAGCCCCAGGAGGTAGAAGAATCCTTAAATTTTCATTCTCAAACCTATTCGGTAAGAACCAAGGCATTATAATACTATTGTGTGCCGAGGCTGTATCTGTGCTAGCTTTGGTTATTGCTTTATTGGGCAATGCCCTGCGTACTTTATAAACCCTAGTAGATCTGTTCAAGTGTTCGTCTATCAACTCCATTTTAACATCGTGAACAGCATCGTCTGAAAGAATAAAAAGACCATTATCTACAGCCGCAATATTCGAAGTTATTCCACAACCAGGCTCAACCCAGCTCTTAATTAAAGAGAGCCCACTGCTTTGCTTTTCTGAGTACTCCACCACGCTATTAATATAGCGCCCCTTATCAAAAGGAACCTTCTCTGGTGTGAACGAGAATAATAACTCATTATCTAAATAGAAGTTATATCTATAAACTGCCAATTTAGCTCCAGTATTGTTTTGTCTATCAATTCCTGCAACTGCAACATAAAAAGTATCGGGAACTTCAAAAACCTGAGCAAAAGGCCCGGCAAACGAGCGAATTAACTCTCTCTTGGGCACACTCTCAAAGTCAGAAATCGAGTAAAAACTTACTTTTTGAAATTCAGGTGCAATATTATCTAGTACTTTAATGCCTGTCTCAAAGAGCGGGTTCAAAGGAATCTCACTCTCTGTATCTCTCACTTCAAAATGCAAGTGAGGCCCACCAGAAGAGCCAGAATTACCAGCCCTACCCAAAAGTTGACCCTTTTTAACCCTGAACTGAGTACTCTCTGGTATAAGATTTACTTGAAAACTCTCTTTTTCATATTGCATCTGCCTAACCCATGCAGTAATTGCAGCATTAAAATCTAGCATATGGCCATATAGAGTAGTTCTGCCATCGGGGTGGTTAATATAAAGAGCATTCCCATACCCACCTGGCGAAACCGAAATTCTTGAGATATAGCCATCGGCCGCAGCATGTATAGGCGCGCCTGTAACACCGCCAATCCTCAAATCAATACCTGAATGAAAGTGGGTAGCACGTAGTTCGCCATAACTCCCAGAAAGAGAGACGGCTAAATCTAAAGGATTTCTATAAGAGATTATAGCTTTAGTACTATCGCTTGCCACGAAAGAATATAAATGCAGGAGTACAAAAAGAACTCCTGCATATTTTAATAATTTATTCACTAAGAAAATATTTTTTTCATCCGCTCAAAGAAGTTTCTATCTTCTTTATCTGGATTAGGAGTAAAGCTTGCCGATTCTTTAAGTTTCTCTAGCATCTCTTTCTCTTGTTTTGTTATTTTTCTAGGAGTCCAAATTTGAATGTAAACAAGAAGGTCTCCTGTGCCATATCTATTTACATCGGGTAGCCCTTTACCTCTTAATCTAAGAATCTTTCCAGATTGAGTACCTGGCTCTACTTTAATACGTAGTTTGCCATCTACCGCAGGAATCTCGGCATCGGTACCAAGAATAGCTTCTGGCACAGAGATAAATAGAGAGTAAATAAGGTCGTTGCCATCGCGTTGGAGCTCTGGATGCTCTGCCTCTTCAATAACAACTAAAAGGTCTCCGTTCATACCGCCGCTCTTTGCTGCGTTTCCTTTACCTTGAACAGTTAACTGCATACCTTGAGCAACTCCAGCTGGAATCTTGAAAGAGATCTCTTCCATCTCCTTCACCAAACCACTTCCAAAACAAACACTACAAGGCTTAGTAATAGTTTTGCCCTCACCTTTACAAGTAGGGCATGTAGAAGCGCTTTGCATTGCTCCCAAAATTGTTTGTGTTACTCTAGTAACCTGGCCAGTTCCTCTACAGGTTTCGCAAGTTTTTATATCTGCCTCAGATTGGGCTCCCTTTCCATTACAAGATTTACAATGAACCTGCTTGTTTATTTTAACCTTTTTCTCTACCCCGTGGGCAATCTCTTTTAAATCTAGTTTAACACGAATTCTAATATCAGACCCCCTACTTACTCCACGTCTACCACCTTGCTGTCCAAAACCTGCGAACCCTCCAAATCCTCCACCACCAAAATGGCCGCCAAAGATATCTCCAAACTGGCTAAATATATCATCCATAGAGAAGCCTCCCCCACTAAACCCACCACCGTTACCGCTCATTCCTGCATGACCAAATTGGTCATAACGGGCCCTCTTATCGGGATTGCTTAAAACATCATATGCCTCTGCAGCCTCTTTAAAGTTCTCTTCAGACTTTTTATCTCCGGGGTTTTTATCGGGATGATATTTTATTGCCATCTTGCGGTAGGCTTTTTTAATCTCATCGGCCGATGCCCCTTTAGAGACACCAAGTACCTCGTAATAATCTCTTTTTGCCATTTCCTATAAATTATTGACCCATTACCACTTTTGCAAAACGGATTACCTTGCCATTAAGTGTATACCCCCTCTGAACCACATCTACTATTTTATTCTTTTTCTTTTTCTCTTCAACCGGAATCTGTGCAACAGCCTCGTGAAAATCGGTATCTAGGTCGCAATCAACTGCATCTATCTCTTTTACCCCTTTAGATAAAAGGAAAGAGTTCAATTTATTATAAATAAGCTCTGTGCCCTCAATTGCAGTAGAGTTATCTCCCTCTGCCTTTTGAAGCATATCCAAAGCTCTATCAAAATCGTCTAAAACAGGTAAAATGCCTTTAATTATCTCTTCCCCAGCAAATATTAATAAATCTTGCTTCTCTTTAAGCGTCCTTTTTCTATAATTGTCAAATTCGGCTGCCAATCTCAAGTATTTATCATTTGCCATAGAAACTTCTTCTTTTAATTTATCTTCTAACGAGCGCTCTTGAGTAGAGTCACACCCTTCTTCTCTAACTTGATTTTCAACCGATTCTATAATCTCATTTTCAACCGATTCTACAATCTCTTTTTCTACCTTTTCTGCCATCTTTTTCTCTTTTTCCTTAATTTGAGCCTCTTTCTTATCTTTTTTCATAACAAGTTCAAATATTTAAAATAAGTTGCAAAGATAATCACAAATTATTTGCCAAACAGAGCTTCAAGACAAAATGGCATATATATCCCAAAAAATGTTCTATTTTTGCATACTCAAATTTGATAATGTGCTTGAAAATATAGGAAATTTCCTGCTCACTACAGATATCTATTCCTGGAAAATGATATCGGTATTGGTGCTTACAGGTATTTTAGTAGGGTTCGTAAACACGTTGGCTGGCATGGCCACTGCACTCTCCTATGTTCTTTTTATGGCAATGGGAATGCCAATTAATGTTGCAAACGGAACAAGCAGAGTAGGTGTACTTGCACAGTTTGCAGTATCTAGCGCGCTCTTCAAAAAACATGGCTATTTAGATATTAAGCTAGGTGCAAAAGTTGGAATCCCTATTGCAATTGGCTCTGTGATAGGGGCTCAAGGCGCAGCTGTTATAAACCCTGCCATTATGGAAGTTGCAATGGGGCTTATGCTACCAGTTATGGCATTTTTACTCATTTACAATCAACGAAAAAAAAGGCAGTTAAAATCAAAAAATATTCTTTCTCAATTAGAAAATGAGATTGAAAATAAGAGTAAACAAAAAATTGGAGTCCTTAATTTTATTGCCTTTGTTCTAATTGGAGTTTATGGAGGGTTTACCCACGCAGGAGTTGGTATTTTAATTCTTTTTGGAAGCTTCTACTTATTGGGTTTAGATCTTATTAAATCTAATGGAATAAAACAGTTCGCAGTATTAATTTACACCCCTTTGGCTCTGGTTGTTTTTATTTGGCATGGTCAAATTAATTGGCCAGTTGCACTCATCTATGGAGTAGGAAATGTAACTGGTGCTGTAATAGCATCACAAATAGCAGTTAAATGGGGTACAACTATTATCAACTACGTAATTGCAGTAGCTGTACTCCTAATGTCTTTTTGGCTTATTTACAAACAGTTCATATAATTTAAATAGAGTGAAAGAAGTAACAATTGTAATCCCAGTTTATACCGACAATCTATCGGAATATGAAATAATTTCACTTAAACGAGTTTGTGAAATACTACATAAATACCCAATAGTATTTGTAAAGCCCCAATCTTTAGAAGAAATCAAACTTGCAGCTCTTGCACCTCAAGCATCTTTCCAAAGTTTTCCAAATGAGTATTTTAACGGAATAAAAGCATACAATAGATTAATGCTCTCTCCAGAATTTTACCACGCATTTTTAGAGAGTAAATATATACTCATATACCAGCTAGACTGCTATGTTTTCACCAACACTCTAGAGCAGTGGTGTAATAAAGATTATGACTACATTGGTGCTCCCTGGATTAAACGCAGGGTATATGAGATGCCTGTTATTAAACAGTATATGGCCTTTTTACGGGCTCTAAACAAAAGCCTCAATAAACCAGACAGGCAAAATCTTTATAACAAGGTTGGCAACGGCGGCCTCTCTCTTAGGAAAGTAGTAACTCACTACAGCGCTGCCATAGAGTGCAAAGCTGTTATTGAAGAGTTTAACAGCAAAAAAAGATATCATATGTATAACGAAGATGTCTTTTGGTCTGTCTTAATAAACAACTACTTAAAAATTCCATTTAGATACCCCTCCCATTTAGAAGCTTTGGAGTTCTCATTTGACAAACATCCCAAATATTGCTACAAACTCAACAACTACAAACTCCCATTCGGCTGCCACGGCTGGAGCAAAAAAGAGATGCTCCCATTCTGGAAAAACATTATTTGCAAAATTTAACAGATTATCCAAAACTCTCACCCAAAACTCTCTCAAAGTGTTCGAACACTTTGAGAGAGTTTTTTCTAAAAGCCTAGTAATAAGATTGCTGCATAGGAGGCAATGGAGA
>CAZHHY010000111.1:1994-6197 GCA_964532375.1 uncultured Muribaculaceae bacterium | reverse complement strand
TGTACGGTTGGTGTAATCTGTTATTGCAGTTTGTATTAAGAGATAAAATATAGTTACTTAAATTTATAAGGAGTTGTGTAATGGCTAAAATATTATTTGACCAGATAGTTTTTGGCCCACTAAAGAGCAGAAGACTTGGTATATCGCTGGGTGTAAATCTTTTGCCTTTACGTGGCAAGTGGTGTAATTTCGATTGTATTTACTGTGAGTGTGGCTTTAATAAAGATGGTAAAGAAGATAAGAAATTGCCAACTGTGCAGGAGGTTAAAGATGCATTAATTGAAAAGTTGCGAGACCACGACCACACGATTGGAGCGATTGACACAATTACTTTTTCGGGCAACGGCGAGCCCACAATGCATCCAAACTTTCATGAGATTATAGGTATAACCATAGAGTTAAGAGATAAGTATGCAAAAGAGGCTAAGGTCTCTGTTCTAACGAATGGCTCTGGCATTGGTAAGCCTTTGATTGCTCAGGCATTATTAAGAGTAGATAATGCAATTATAAAAATTGACTCGGCCTTTGAAAAAACAGTAAATCTTATTGATAGGCCTTTATATAACTACTCTTTGGAGAAACTTATTGAGAGCTTAAAGATATTTGATGGGAAGTTTGTGTTACAAACAATGTTTCTTAGAGGAGAATCTGATGGAGAGGTTATTGATAATACAACCCCAGAAGAGATAGAGGCGTGGTATAGAATTGTAGATAGAATAAGCCCTAGAGAGATAATGATTTATACAATTGATAGGGAAACTCCTTTGGCTGGGTTACAAAAAGTTTCGGTAGAGCAGATGAATGAGATTGCTTTGCCTTTAAGAGCAAAAGGGTATAAAGTATTGGTTAGCGGTTAAAATAGGTTATTATGAGATTACTTATTCAGAGAGTTTTGCACGCTTCTGTTATATCTAATGGAACTTTAACTGGCAAAATAGATGATGGGTTGCTTATTTTTGTGGGATTTGAAGAGAGCGACAATGAAGTAGATATTAAGTATGCGGTGAAAAAAGTGATTAACTTACGAATATTTGACGACTCCCAGGGTGTTATGAACCTCTCGCTTTTAAATACCGATGGCAACATTTTATTAGTTAGCCAATTTACTCTGCATGCTTCTACAAAAAAAGGTAACAGGCCTTCTTACATAAAGGCAGCTCCACCGTCAATAGCTATTCCTTTATATAACTCTTTTAAAGAAGAATTAGAAAAGGGACTCAACAAAACCGTGCACGCAGGTGTTTTTGGAGCAGACATGAAGGTCTCTCTTTTAAATGATGGCCCAGTTACTATATGGATAGATACTAAGGAATGATTAATTATAATTAAATGGAAAATTTAGATACAAAATTAAATGAAGCCTCTCTAAGAGAAAAGGCAAACATGACCACCGAGGTATATGCTAAATGTCTCTCTTTTATTGATCTTACTTCACTAAATAGTACAGATACTGTGGCTAAGATTACAGCTATGACAGACAAGGTAAACTCTTTTAAAGCTACATTCCCTAATTACCCACAGGTGGCAGCTATGTGCGTTTATCCCAATTTTGCAGCAACTGTTAAGGGTAACTTAAAAGATTTAGATGTTAACATTGCTGTTGTAGGTGGTGTATTTCCTAGTTCTCAGAGTTTTTTGGAGGTTAAGGTTGCCGAGTGTAAAATGGCAGTAGAACAAGGGGCAACAGAGGTAGATATAGTTCTGGCGCTAAGCCATTTCTTATCCGATGATATTGAGCTCGCTGCAAAAGAGATTTCAGATATTAAAAGTGCTATTGGTAATGCCCATTTGAAAGTTATTCTTGAGAGTGGCTCAATAAAAGAGCCAGAGCAAATTTATAAGGCATCTATGTTGGCAATGGAGGCTGGTGCAGACTTCATAAAAACATCTACTGGGAAAACAGAACCAGCTGCAACGCCAGAGGCTGCGGTTATTATGTGTACTGCTATATTAGATTACTACAATAAAACAGGCCGAAGGGTAGGGTTTAAGCCAGCTGGAGGCATATCTACTCCAGAAGATGCTGTCAAGTATTTTTCAATTGTACAAACAATTTTAGGTGATCAATGGTTAGATAATAAGTTATTCAGGATTGGTGCGAGCCGTTTGGCAAACAACTTGCTCTCTTTATTAGAGAATAAAACCGTGAATTATTTTTAAACTTTTAAATAAAATTTAATATATTTATTTATGAAAAAAACATTATTACTATTTGCTGCTATTGTTATTATGAGCAGCGCTTTTGCTCAAGAGTACACCCAAGCAATAGGTCTTAGAATAGGCTCTAGCATTGGAGCTAGTTACAAACAGTTCATACAACCCACACGAGCAATTGAAGGTATTTTAGATCTTGATATTTTAGATGGCGACCAAATGAAAATTAAAGTTACGGGTATCTATCAATTTCATTTTGATGTGAACGTAGATGGTCTATCTCTTTTTGCTGGCCCAGGCGCTTCTGCAGGAATTTATATTGGAGATCGCAGCGGCTTCTTAATGGCAATAGATGGTATGGCAGGTGTTGAGTATAAATTTGCAAACGCACCAATTGCACTCTCTTTCGATTGGAATCCTAAAGTTCAAATTATTACAGATGCAGGTTTCAAACCAAATAATTTTGGTCTAACAGTTAGATACACCCTTTAGTAAAGTGAGAGATATCCATTAAGATTAGGTATCCAAAAATATAGGCATACAAGTAATAAATAATAAAAAATTAATTATGATTAAAAATTACATTCAAGAGAATAAAGATCGTTTTCTCTCAGAACTTTTTGAATTGTTAAGAATTCCATCTATCAGTTCAATGGCAGAGCACAAGAGTGATATGCAAAAGGCTGCCGATAAATATGTAGAAGCGCTATTAGCAGCAGGTTGCGATACTGCCAAGGTTTATCCTACAAAGGGTCACCCAGTGGTATTTGCCCAGAAAATTATAGATAAAACAAAACCAAC
Organism: uncultured Muribaculaceae bacterium; assembly: GCA_964532375.1. Lineage (GTDB taxonomy): Bacteria > Bacteroidota > Bacteroidia > Bacteroidales > UBA932 > Bact-08. The sequence continues at coordinate 3,242 of CAZHHY010000111.1, read as the reverse complement.
AATTTTGGTTTATGCTCACTATGATGTTCAACCAGCAGATCCTCTCAACTTGTGGACAACTCCACCTTTTGAGCCAGAGATAAGAGATGGAGCTATTTATGCAAGAGGAGCCAATGACGATAAAGGCCAAGGCTTTATGCATGTTAAAGCATTTGAATACTTGGTTAAAACCAATCAGCTTCCTTGTAATGTAAAGTTTATAATTGATGGAGAAGAGGAGATAGGCTCACCAAGCCTTCCTGAATGGGCAGAAGCTCATAAAGAGATGCTCTCTTGCGACGATATTCTAGTATCTGATACTACTATGATAGATGAAAAAGTCCCTTCTATTAATGTTGGAATGAGAGGCTTGGCATATTTAGAGGTAGAGGTTACTGGGCCAGATAAAGATTTACATTCGGGCCATTATGGGGGAGCAATTGCAAACCCAATTAATGTTCTTGCTGGAATGATAGACAAGCTTATAGACGATAAAGGACGCGTTACTGTTAAAGGCTTTTATGATAAAGTTGTTGAGCTAACCAAAGAAGAGCGAGAGATGCTTGGCAATGCTCCATTTAGCGAAGAGGAGTTTATGCACCTTATAGGTATAGATGCTGTTACTGGTGAAGAGGGCTATACAACAATGGAGAGAACCGGTATTCGCCCATGTTTAGATGTAAACGGTATTTGGGGTGGCTACACTGGAGAAGGAGCTAAAACAGTTCTTCCTTCTAAAGCATATGCAAAAATATCTATGAGAATTGTTCCTAATCAAGATCATAGAGAGATTTCAAAACTTTTTGAAGAGCATTTCTTATCTCTTGCTCCTAAAGGGGTAAAAGTAAAAGTAACTCCTCATCATGGTGGTCAAGGGTTCCTTTGCCCAATCTCTTCTAATGTATATAAAGCTGCTTCTAAAGCAATTGAAGAAGTTTATGGTATAGAGCCTGTTCCTAGCCGCGGTGGCGGTAGCATACCAGTTTTGGCAGATCTTCAACAAATATTAGATGCCAACCCACTTCTTATGGGATTCGGCTTAGAGAGAGATGTTATTCACTCACCAAACGAGAGCTATCTATTGAGCCAATTCTTTAAAGGAATTGAGTCAATTGCTTTATTCTATAAATACTATACAGAATAGGGATCTTTAGATTGTCAATTAAACCAATTTTAAAATAAGGGTCCCGCTTGGGGCCCTTTTAAATTCTTAAAGACTTTTAAAATTACTTCGCATAACCCAACTCAACCCAACTCAACCCAACTCAA
>CAZHHY010000111.1:0-1894 GCA_964532375.1 uncultured Muribaculaceae bacterium | reverse complement strand
CTGCAAGAGAGTACTTTAATGAGAACTCTGCAAGAGAGTACTTTAATGAGAACTCTGCAAGAGAGTACTTTAATGAGAACTCTGCAAGAGAGTACTTTAAAGATAAAGTATTAGAGATAGTCCCATGCCTTACCTTCGAAGATCTATTTGCTCTTTTAGATAAGGGAGAATGTGATTATGGAATGGTTGCTGTAGAGAACTCTGTGGCTGGTATTTTAGCTCACAACTATTTTCTTTTAAATGAATACTCTATGCAAATAGTTGGAGAACACTATCTTAGAATTGTTCAAAATCTAATGGCTTTACCTGGCAGCTCTATTGAAGATATCAAAGAGGTGCGGTCTCATCCCATTGCTTTGAGGCAGTGTCATTTGTATTTGAACAGTTTGAGAGAGAGTGGTGTGAAAATCGTAGAGAGTGAAGATACAGCTCTAACTGCGAAATTGATTGCCCAAGATAATCTAAAAGGTGTGGCAGCAGTTGCAGGTGATTTAGCTGCCCAAATTTACGGCTTAGATATAATTAAAGCTGGCATCGAGAGCAACCCCCGCAATTTTACCCGCTTTTTACTTCTTAAACGCAAATCTAAAGCTGGTAGTGACTCTCTATCCATTAGCGACTCTCTGCCCAATAATGACACCTCGAATACTAGTTATCCTATTTGCGACCCTAAACGTTTAGTTACTAATGACTCCATGGTTATTAGTGAGCAACCTAATAAAGCTTCTGTCTCTTTTACTCTTGGTCATAAACCTGGTTCACTTTGCAAAGTTTTGGAGATATTCTCTTCACACAACCTTAATCTCACGTTGATTCAATCTTTGCCTGTGCCTGGAAAAGAGTGGGAGTATAAGTTTTTTGCCGATTTTGTCTTTCTAGATGCTTCCTCTTATAAGGCTGCGCTAGAAGAGGTTGCCAAAGTTGCTACGAGCGTTACTCTTTCTGGTCTTTATTCTCGTGGAGAGAGATCCATGCAACATTTTGGACAGAATTGTGCGGAGCTCCTATAATATCTTTGTATAATTCTGGTTTTCGTGCCATGGTGTATCTGTAGCCTCCCGAATGGCTTAGTTTATTGGGGGTGAGCAGAGCTGTAGCGTAATCGCTGTCTAATTTTCGGCACTCGGCAATTATATCGCCATGCGGGTCAATTATCATAGAACATCCATTTTTGAGTTGGTCGTGATCCATCCCAATTGGGTTTGAGAAAACTGCATAAATTCCATTGTCGTGAGCCCTTGATGGGAGCCATTTCATTAGCCACTCCCTTCCTTTGGGGCCATCAAACTCTTGCCTTAAAGAGGTGGGGTCAATCTCTCTGTTTTTCCAAAGCTTTGGATCTACAAATCCAGCTCCTGGCCTGCTAGATGGCGTACACATTGTTACGTGAGGCATAAAAATAATATCTGCCCCAAGTAGTTTTGTAGCTCTCACATTTTCTAAGATATTATTATCATAACATATTAATATGCCACATTTCCAGCCATTCAATTCAAATATTGTATAGCTATTTCCTGGTAAGATATGCTTATTGATAAAGGGGTGTAGTTTTCTATGTTTGGCAATAACTCCGTCTGAGGTAACGCAAACATGTGCTTTATAGATATTGTCATTACTGTCTTTTTCGAACAGACCTGCCAAAATTGCAATGTTGTATTCAGAAGCTATCTCGGTAAGACTCTCAATGCTATCTCCCACTGGAATACCATTCTTAATACTATCTCCCTCTGGAATAAACTCGGCAATTTTAAGAAGCTCCTTTTTGCTTAAATCTTTAGCAAAAGTATAGCCTGTAATTGCACATTCATGAAATGCAATTACATCTGACCCCTCGGCCGCTGCTTCTGCTGCAATTCTCTCTATTACAGCAAGATTATATCCCTTATCGCCCGAT
>CAZHHY010000110.1:1788-6226 GCA_964532375.1 uncultured Muribaculaceae bacterium | reverse complement strand
CCCGACACATGGGGAATTAAGCAAAAGTTTATTCTCCTACCTATAAACAAATGGAATAGTGAATATCAAAGAGTGTTTTTAGGGGGGTTAACTTGTGATAGCCAAGATTATTATAACGCCGAAGCTCATGCCAACGCAATATTTTTACCTACCATAAATGGAGATGACCCTCTCTATATTGGATTTTTCCATACTGGAGCTTACCAAGAATCTGTTGGTGGTTTTGGGGGTATACAGCACTGTTTGCAACCAGCTCCCAAACATATCACAATAGATGTAGACGAGAATGGCGAATATTTTACAAGGCTATTTAGCAAAGAACAAACCTATAAATCTATGCTCAAAATACTAGGTTACTAATGATACCTACTAAAGCAGATATTAAACTCATTAAATCTTTAGATAAAAAAAGAGCTAGAGATTTAAGTGGTAAGTTCATAATTGAGGGCGAAAAATTGCTTGAAGAGGCTTTGAGTGCAGGAATAGAGATTGTAAAGGTGTTTAGAAGAGACGAAATTGGAGAGGAGCTAATGTCGCGAATCTCTTTGCTCTCTTCGCCTTCGCCTTTGTTAGCAATTGCAAGAAAACCATCTGAAAAGCTATTTGAAATTCCAAAAGAAGAGGAACTTTACTTAGCATTAGATTCAATAAAAGACCCTGGAAATATTGGCACAATTATTAGAATGGCAGAGTGGTTTGGTATAAAAGCAATTTACTGCTCTTTAGATTGTGTAGATGTTTATAACCCCAAAGTGGTTCAAGCTACTATGGGGTCGCTCTTTAGAGTTAAAGTCTCTTACATAGAATTGAGAGAACTAATAGTAATGGCTAAAAAGAGCATGCCAGTATATGGAACTTTTATCGATGGAGAAAATATTTATCGGCAAGCTCTTCCAAAGGGTGCCTTGGTTGTAATGGGTAGCGAATCTCATGGGATATCGCCAGAATTAGAGAAGGTGATATCTAATAGGTTAAATATCCCCTCTTTTTCTAAAGTGGCTAATAGTATTGAGTCTTTGAACGTTGCTGTTGCTGCCTCGGTTGTTTGCTCTGAATTTAAACGCTCCTTTGCCTTAAAGTCTCGAACAGTATAACAGATGCTGCTGCCGATACATTAAGAGAACTAATTTGTCCGGCCATAGGTATTCTTATATGATGGTCTGATAGTTCTAATGCAGATCTTGAGACACCCTTCTCTTCAGATCCAAGTATTATTGCAGCAGGAACTTTAAAGTCTGTCTTGTAAATAGTAGACTCGGCTCTCTCAGATGAAGCAAATATTGTGTATCCGGCCTCTTTTAAAAAAAAGATAGCTTCACGAATATTAGAAACTTTACATACCGGAATTCTCAAAAGAGCACCTGCCGATGTTTTTATTGAATCGGCATTTACACTTGCGCTACCCTTAGCCGGAAGGATAATTCCTTGAGCTCCCGAACACTCTGCCGAACGAGCAATAGCACCAAAGTTTCTTACATCACTAATTCCATCTAGTATCAAAACAAGAGGTAAATTAGATGATGGCTCTGTAGAGATAGTAAACTTATCTAGTGAAACGTACTCTACTTGAGGTAAAAAGGCAATAACGCCTTGGTGATTTGCTTTAGAGAGCCTATTAAGTCTCTCTTGTGGGGCAAACTGAACTTGGATTCCCTTATCTCTTAACAAATCAAGTAACACTCTAAATTGAGGGCCATCCATTCCCTGGCGAAACATTACTTTTTCTATATTTTTATCGCTCTCTAGGGCCTCCATCACAGGATGAATACCAACTATAAAATTCTGATCTTGCTCCATAAGTATTTTTAATTAATCGTGCAGACTCTCCCACTCTTCCAGTTTTGCATCTAGTGCTTGTTTCAATTTCTGGTAAGTATCTAAAGTATCGGGTAAAGATACACTATTATGATTATTTGACAACGCCTGCTCTATTTTTTCAAGTTCATTCTCTATCTTAGATATCTCAAGTTCGCACTTTTCAATTTTAGTTCTTTTTCTTTTAATCTCTCTGTCAAGCTCTTTTTGTTGCAAATAAGTGAGTGCTGAATCTTCCTTTATAGAACTGGTGTCACTTAGTTCTTTAGTAACGGCACTTTTAGAAAGTGAGTTATCTTTTTTAAGAGTTGTTTCTAGTTCGTCAAAATTCTCAATGTTTTTTCTATAAAGAAAACCCTCTAACCCTCCCAAATGCTCAATTGCAGCGCCCTCTTTAAATTCATATAGTTTATCTACAAGGCCATCTAAGAAATCTCTATCGTGAGATACTATTAACAGAGTTCCTTCATAATTTTTAAGCGCCATTTTAAGGATATCCTTAGAAACTATATCCATATGGTTTGTAGGCTCGTCCAACAACAAAAGATTACATGGTTTTAAAATAAGTTTGGCCATTGCCAATCTAGCTCTCTCGCCACCACTCAGTACACTTACTTTTTTATCTACGTCATTACCTCTAAAAAGAAACGCTCCTAGAATATCTCGTAATTTTGTACGAACATCGCCAACTGCAATTTTATCTAGAGTTTCTAGGACTGTATCATTTTTATCTAGAAGGTCTTCTTGATTTTGAGCATAGTAACCCACTACTACATTATGGCCTGTAACTACTTTTCCAGCCACTGGCAATAGCTCTTGTGTAATAAGCCTCATAAATGTAGTTTTACCCTGCCCGTTCTTTCCCACTAAAGCTATTTTCTCTCCCCTCTCTACTGTAATATCTACATTAGAAAAAATTCTCTTTGGCCCAAATGCCATTGCTAAGTTAGTTGCCTTTACCACCACATTACCAGAGCGTGGGGCAGGTGGAAACTTAAGATGAAGTGCAGATTTATCGTCTTCTTCAATCTCTATTCTATCTATCTTTTCTAACTGCTTAATTCTAGATTGAACTTGGTTAGATTTAGTTGGCTTATACCTAAATTTCTCAATAAACTCTTCGGTTTTTTCAATCATCCTTTGTTGATTGTCAAACGCAGCTCTCTGTTGAGCAAACCTCTCTTTCCTTAATTCTTGATATTTTGTGAAAGAGACTTTATAGTCATGCATTTTACCGAGTACAATCTCTACAGTTCTATCTGTAATACTATCTAAAAATCTTCTATCATGTGAGATTAGAATAATAGCTCCTCTAAAGCCTGTAAGATAGCTCTCTAGCCATCTTATAGATTCAATGTCTAAATGATTGGTTGGCTCGTCTAATAATAGAATGTCTGGTTTTCTCAATAGTACTTTTGCAAGTTCTATTCGCATGTTCCACCCAACGCTAAGTTCTGCTCTTTTGCGATTTAGTTCATCTTTGCCAAACCCTAAGCCAAAGAGAACCCTCTCTGCCTCGGCCCTTGGATTAGAAGAGGCATACATAGTGTGTCTATCGGTAACCTCATTTAATTTAATGAGCAAATTAAGGTAGCTATCACTCTCATAATCTTCTCTTTCGGCAATAGTTTTATTTATTGTTGCTAACTCTTTTTCCAAATCTTTTATATGAGAAAAAGCCTGCATTGCTTCGTCAATAACAGTAGAGTTTTTGGTATAGCCCATCTCTTGTGGCAAATACCCTATTGCTAGTTCGCTTGGCCTTTGAATATCTCCCGAAGAGGGAGTAGAAACTCCTGCTATTATTTTAAGTATAGTTGTTTTCCCAGAACCGTTTCGTCCCACAAGACCAATACGGTCATTGTCATTGATATGAAAATTAACCTCATCAAAAAGAACAAAACCACCAAAAGAGACTGAAAGGTTATTTATCGATATCACGGCAAATTAAAATACTAAATTCATAAAGTAAATAGAGAGGAGTGCCTACAATAAAGAGTGTAAAGGCATCTCCGCTTGGAGTAATAATGGCAGCAATAATAATTAAAATAGTAAAAGCATGTTTACGATACTTTTTAAGCATACTCTTATTTATTATTCCAAATCTTGAGAGTATGGCTGCCAATGCTGGCATTTCAAACACTACTCCCATTATTAGAATAAGCCATGTAAACATAGAGATGTAAGACTGTAACGATATTTGATTTACAACCCAATCACTAACTTGGTAAGTACCAAGAAATCTAAGTGTTAAAGGGAATACAAAAATATAACCCACAATTACTCCTAAGAAAAAAAGAATTGAGGCAAAGCCAAATGCCTTTTTAACACTCTTCTTCTCTTTATCGTAGAGTCCTGGGCTTAAGAATTTCCAAAATTGGAATAGAATAAATGGAACCGACAATATAAATGCTAATGTTAACGAGACACTTACGTGTGTAAAAAATTGTGCAGAGAGGTCTATATTAATAAGCTGTATTGTAAAAGGCTCTGGAGCCATTGATGGAATAGCGAGAAAGTTTGCTAAAGCCTCAAACCACCTATAAAGGATAAAATCTGAATTTATAGGAGCAAAAATAATGGTTTCAAAAACAAAGTTTTTGTTTGGGAATATTACTACAAG
>CAZHHY010000110.1:0-1688 GCA_964532375.1 uncultured Muribaculaceae bacterium | reverse complement strand
TCTTCAATTCCTTTCATGCCATCTTTGAAGCTTTTAACACCTTTGCCAATCCCTTTCATTAGCTCAGGAATTTTCTTCCCTCCAAATAGTAACAATACAATAAATGCTATAATAATAATTTCTGCAGCACCTAAGGTTCCAAAAAGTAAAAAATTATTCATGATATTTCTGTTTTTAATTATTTTAAAAATATGGGGCAAAAAGGCTCACAATATATTCAGGAGCTCTTGTTGGTCTTCTAGTATTTGAATGAATAAACCCCAAAGTTACTGTTCCTGTACAAACTATTTCATTTTGGGGCCCGTAAATGGTTGTCTCTATAATAAGTTTTACCTTTGGCAGTTCTTTTATTTTGCTCTCTATCCGCAATCTATCGCCCTGTTTTGCAGGTGTCTTATAGTTACAACAGACATTTACAACAGGCATCATAATTCCTCTCTCTTCTACCACTTTAATAGGAAGCCCCAAGCTAACCAAAGCATCGTTTCTGCCACATTCAAAATATCTTATATAGTTTGAGTGGTGCACAATTCCCATAAGATCTGTCTCGTAATATCTTACTTCAAGAAAGGTTTCGTGAATATACATAGTAGCTTCTTAATTCAATTTATTTTGACAGTTCATTAATCAATTGATTGAGTTTTTCAATCTTGGTCATAGCATCTGATTGCTTTTTCAACTCTATCGCCAACACCTGTTTTGGTGCATTTGCAACAAACTTTTCATTTGATAACTTTGCATTTACCAATTTTAGAAAACCAGCTAAGTGTTTAAGTTCGTCTTGGGCCTTCTTAATTTCTTGGACACTATCTGTCACTCCTGCCAAAGGAACGAAAAACTCTGTAGTATCTACCATAAAAGAAGATCCGGTCTCTTTTTCTCCTTTTTGAGATAAGTCCCAAATATTACTAATGTTTGCCATTTTCACAACTACCGGATACATAATGGTATCTAATGAGCCCTTTACAAAAAGCTGCAGCTCTTCTTTAGGTGAAATACCTTTAGATTGTCTTATATTTCTAATATTTACAATAGCTGCTTTTGCTAAGTTAAACTGTGTGATAAACTCTTTGTCAAACTTGTCTGTAACTGGCATCAGATTAATCATAATGCTATCTCCAGCTTCTCTTTCACTTAAATTCTGCCATAACTCTTCTGTTATAAATGGCATAAATGGGTGTAGTAATCTTAATAGCTTATCGAAAAATAAGAGAGTTGCATTATAAGTTTCTTTGTCTATTCCTGGTTTTTCAACTCCCTGTCCAAATGATGGTTTAATAAGTTCTAGGTACCAAGCACAAAAATCGTCCCAAAATAATTTGTAAATATGCATCAGAGCGTCTGATAGCCGAAACTTATCGAAATGGTCGTTTATTGTCTCTATAGATTCAGACAATAGATTGTTGAACCACTTAACTGCAATTGTAGATTGTGCAGGCTGTGTTGCGTTAGGGTCTATCTCCCACCCTTTTACTAATCTGTACGCGTTCCATATTTTATTGGCAAAATTACGCCCTTGCTCTACTTGGCTTTGGTCAAATAAAATATCGTTGCCAGCGGCACTGCATAATAACATTCCTACTCTAACCCCATCGGCACCAAATTCTTCCATTAACTTTACAGGATCGGGGGAGTTGCCTAAAGATTTAGACATCTTTTTTCCAGATTTATCCCTTACTGTACCTGTT
>CAZHHY010000109.1:0-6228 GCA_964532375.1 uncultured Muribaculaceae bacterium | reverse complement strand
GGTAAGAGAGTTTTTCTTGGAGAGAAGCTTGCTCTAGGAGAAAAAGATATTCTTATAATGGAGGGTATTCATGGTCTTAATCCAAAGCTTACTTCGCATATACCAAGCGAGAAAATCTTTAAGATATATGCATCGGCGCTTACATCTCTCTCTCTAGATGAGAATAATAACATATCTACATCAGATTCTCGTTTGCTTCGTAGAATAGTAAGAGATGGTAACTTTAGAGGCATGACTCCAGAAAACACCATATTGCGTTGGCCAAGCGTAAGAAGGGGAGAGATTAATAATATTTTTCCTTATCAGGAAAATGCCGACATTATGTTTAACTCGGCACTTTTATATGAGCTACCTCTGTTAAAGTTTTATGCCGAGCCTTTACTTAGAAGAATTCAGCCAAATTCGCCTGCCTCGGTAGAGAGTATTCGGTTGTTAAAATTCCTCTCTTATGTTAAAGAGCTACAACCATCAGAGATTGCGCATATTCCACCTACCTCTGTAATGAGAGAGTTTATAGGTGGTAGTAGTTTTATATATTAAGTGGTCTTTACTTAGAAATCCAATGCTCTGGATTCTGTTTGTCGGTTCCGTGCCACAACTGAAAATGGAGTATTGAGTTCCCTTCGCTTTCGGTAAGTGTTCCAATAACTTCTCCTGTAGCAACTTTATCTCCAGTGGTTACTCGCACTTTCTCTATTTTTGTATAGAAGGTGTAGTAGTTACCATGTTGCACTAGAACACATTGGTTGTAGCCGGGCATTACAAGAATTTGCTTTACAACCCCATCAAAGACTGCTAAAACCTGGGCATTAAGGGAGGTAGATATGTTTACACCGTTGTTAAATGGGAGTTTTATATGTTTAAATACAGGGTGGTTATGTTGGCCAAAAGCCTCAATTACTACCCCCTCTTTTACGGGCCACGGTAACTTTCCTTTATTGTTTTCAAATTTATTGGAGAGGACACGTGCTGCTGCAATTTCTTCTGCTCCAGCACTGCTCTTCTCTTGGGTAGCTTGTGCCAAGATGCGCTCTATTTCGCGATTTAGCTTCTCTACCTCTCTCCTTTTATTATTAATTTGATTACGAAACTCCCTCTCTTTCCTAGATAATTGGGTAATAATGTTCTTGGCTGTTTTCTCTTCCATTGCAAGCGAGCGGTACTCCTGTTCACGTTGTTTTTTCATATTGAGAGACTCCTCTCTCATAACAATCAACTTAGCCATCTCTTCTTGCAAGATTACACTTTTTTCACGTATAGAGGCAGCGCTTACTTTTAATGCTCCAGAGTAGTTTCGTAGATAACTCCATCTTCTATAACCTTGTTCTACGTTTTTACTAGCTAATATATAGAGTATCCATACAGTTTTATCTCTATTTTTATAGGAGCTATAAACAAGGTGGGAATATCTCTCTTTAAGTTTCTCTAGCTCTAAGTTAAGCTTTTTTATTTCTCCCTCTTTTTGACTAGATTGTTTGTCAATATAGGTTATATCATTCTCTATTTGTGAAAGGAGCTTTCTACGATTCGTGATTTTTTGCTGAATAAGACTTAGCTCTTTGGTGCTTGTTTTTTGCTGAGATTTATTTGTAATTAACTGTTTGTCTAGCAATGCAATCTCTCTTTCGATAGCTTCTCTCATTTTGGTTTGCTCAGCAATGCTCTGTGTAAACACTGGTATAGAGATTACTGTTAAAAATAGAGAGATCAAAAAAGCTTTTTTCATTTTATTCTTTTTCTTTTGCTTATTTAGAGTTAATAGTTTTTCTGAGCTCTTCAACTTTTGCTGCAATACCTAGTTCGGGTTCTAGTTTGTCTGCTTGACCCCAGTAGAGAAAAGCTAAGTCATAATCTTTTAGTTCGAATAGTACGTGCGCATAATGGTCTAAAATAGCAGCACTCTCTTTGCCTCCATATAACATTGCATGTTTAAAAGTTGCTTTGGCTGCAACGTTGTCATTCATTAGGTGTTGTATCCAAGCGTAAGTATCTAAATATGTGGGGTTGTTTGGTTCTTGCTCTATTGTTACCTTACTCATATTGAGAGCTTTTTTGAGATTTTTTCCTTCTAGCGAGAGATAGTAGGCATAGTTATTAAGAGCTGGCAAGTGCTTGGGCTCTTTTTTGATTGCCTTTTTGTAGTATTTATATGCCTCTTTTGAATTGCCTGCTTGGTAGCATAAATCGCCTATGGTTGTGAGTGTGTTAACGGTAGTTGTGCTATCTTTTTGGGAGTATTTTAAAATCTCTTTAAAGGTTGCAATTGACTCCGGCAATTTTTTCAACTGTAGCAATCCAATACCTTTAAATTGCAAAAAATCTGTATTATTTGGGAACTCAACCAAGGCCTCTTCACTTTTGGTTACCATAGGCTGCCACATCTCTAAGTAATAGATTAATGAGAGAAGTTGGCGGTGAGCTTCTTTTGCCTTAGGATATAATTGAAGGTTTTTGGCAAGGACTTCTAGAGCTTCGCTATTTTTATCACTTTGAACAAGAAAGAGAGAATAGCTATATGCTACAGAACTATCTTTAGGATGAGCAATGTACATATTATGCATCATGGAGTCTATCTGAGGCAAGAAAGTTTGTGCAAACCTAAAATTTGTAAAAAGCTGGGTCATATACCCTGTTTTCATTAATGGCTCTACATTTGGGTCTTTCATAAAGTCGAACATCTTTGAGAAGTAGAGGTTGTATTTACCTTGTACACGGTAAACCTCGGCCAGTCCAAAGCTTGCAGGTTGGTAATCGGGAGCCAGAGTTAGAGCTTTCATGTAATATTGCAGGGCTAGCGTGTCGTTTTGAGCAGCTGCAAAGTTGTCTCCCAATATTACAGAGGTACGTGGGGTGCCATACAGTTGATCAAACTCTTCAAGATATTTAAAAGCTTCTTCTTGTTTTTCTTGGAATATCAATAAGTTAAAGCGGGTGAGAGCAGTGGCCTCGCTTATTCCTACAGATTTTTCGATGTCTGAAAGAACCTCATTTGCTTTGCTAAAGTTTTGTTTTTGGATGTAAAGCTCTATGAGTCCATCGTATAATTCACTCTGAAGAGGGTGCTCTTCTCTAAGTTGGTTGTAGAGGTCTATAGCTTTCTCTGTTTTACCGGTAAAGGCATAAATCTTTGCTAATAAATTTTTGTACCAGCTGTTATGGGGGTCTCGCTGTAGGGCAGAGGTCATATATTGTTGAGCCTTGTTTATATCGTTTCTATCTAGACTAATAGTAGCTAAATAGTAAAACACGGCATCGTTACTTTGATCTTTAGTGGCAATCTCTAAAAACTGCTTTTCGGCAATTTTTTCATTTCCTAAATTGTAATTTTTGAGAGCTTCTAGATAAGTAGCCAAGTTGCTGCTAGTATCTACTTGAGCATTTAAATTGGTGAAAAAGAGAAGGGAGAGTGATATAGCAACCAACGCAATATATCTTTTGTAAATTATAATTATAGAGAAAGGAAACATCTGTGTTATATTAGTTTATTACAAAGTTAATTAATTTCCTACCTTTACAAATATCAATCCAATGTTGTGTTCATTGTTGATATCTTTTTATTTCTGATGCAACGAATTATTGCTTTTTTGCATCTTATAAATACTATGAATGACTGCACAAGAGGAATTTTCAAACGAAAAAGAGCTTTTGAGTGCCTGTGTCAAAAACGACAGGAGGGCACAAAGAGCTCTTTATGAGTTGTATGCTCCAAAAATGCTTACGGTTTGCATTAGATACGTAGGTGAAAAGGAGCGTGCTATGGATATTTTGCACGATGGTTTTATAACAGTATTTGAAAAGATTGAGGGTTACAATGGCACAGGGTCTTTCGAGGGTTGGCTTCGAAGAATTTTCGCGAACACTGCACTTATGTCTTTAAGAAAAGGAGACGTTCTCAAGTTTTCAGAGGAGTTGAGTGATGTTTCTAAGGAGTTTACGGCAGATTCCGATACTTTGAGCGGGATTAATTCTAAGGAATTACTAAGGCTAATTGCCTCTATGCCAGTGGGCTTTAGAACAGTGTTTAATATGTATGCGGTTGAAGGGTATAGCCACCAAGAGATAGCTAAGGCATTGAAGATTAGTGAGGGAAGTTCACGTTCGCAGTTAAGTAGAGCAAGAGTGTGGCTGCAAGAAAAGTTAAAGCAAGAAGAGGTTTAGGAATAACAGATTTAGGAATAAGAGATATAGCGAGAAAAGGCCATATAATGAATAATAAAGAGTTTGACAAAAAAGTACGCGAATTGATGGAGGTGCATTCAGAGGTGCCACCTATTGGTTCGTGGGACTTGATTGAATCTGCTTTATTACAAAAAAAGAGTGCTAAGATGCTATATTTTAGAAGAGCACTTTATACAACAGTTGCTGTTGCGGCTTCTTTAGTGCTGCTTCTGGTTCTTAATAGGAACCAAGTTGATTCTACAGATTCTATAAAGGTTGTTGAGCAAAATGGCACTATTGCAAATCTAGAGAGTGAGAGCACTGTGCAAGAGAGTTCTTTACATGAGAAACCTTTACAAGAGAGTTCTTTACATGAGAAACCTTTACAAGAGAGCTTTTTACATGAGAAACCTTTACAAGAGACATCTAACAATAAACATACACCTACTGGGCATGTTTTAAATGCTTCAACAAAAGAGAAAGTATTAATTGATGTTCAAGAGTTATTAGAAGAGTTGGTAATGGTAGAAGAGCCAGTGGTAGCCAACCAACAAATAGAGCAGGCTGCAAAGGAAATTGAGGTAGAGAAGAGTATAGCTCCGCCCAAGAGTAAATCTCAATTTGCCTATCCTCCTATAGAAGACTATAAACGTATCTCTAGAAAGAAAAACACTCCCCTAATGGCCTTTGCAACCAACTTAACTCCTTCTTCGGGTAGTAATTCAGTTTTGTTAATGGCTATGAGCCAAGCACAAGGTGGTCTTGCTGCAAACGATGTGGTTTCTACTATCCAAAAAGCATATGTCCCCCAAGAGGTTATATCTAACACTAAGTTTATTATGCCGGTATCTGTTGGGGTACAGTTTCAAATGCCTATTTCTAAGCTATTGTCGGTTGGGTTAGGAGTAAACTATACTATGCTCTTTTCTAATTACGATGCTCTCTCGCGTCAGGAGACAAGGCAAACTCAGCAAACATTACATTATATAGGAGTTCCTCTTAACCTGTATACCACTTTTATGCAGAAAGATAACATAAGGTTGTATGCTATGGGCGGAGTAACTCTAGAAAAAGGGCTATATGCATTCTATCGAGTATCTGAAAATGGTATTAGAAGATCTCGCGGCGAATATATTGAAGGGATGCAACTCTCTGTTACAGGAGGCCTTGGTGTTGAGCTTGCTGTAAGCAACTCTACAGGGCTCTATTTTGACCCTTCAATTGCATATTATTTCGATAACAACCAGCCAGTGAGCATTAGAACAGCTCAACCACTTCAATTCAAATTCGAACTAGGATTTAGATTTCACCTTTAATCCTCTTTTAGTTACCTTTGATAAAAATATTTGGGGTGTCTAAATTAGCTGTTGTAATATTAAACTGGAACGGGAAACATTACCTAGAGAGGTTTTTGGGAAGACTTGTTCAAAGAAGCTCAATCCCGGGCGTTTCTATTGTAATTGCAGACAATGCATCTACAGATGGTTCTGTAGATTGGCTTAAAGTTCACTTCCCTAGAGTTAAGCTCATAGAGTTAGAAGAAAACTATGGTTTTACAGGTGGTTACAATAGGGCTCTAGAGCAGATTAATTCAGAATATTACTTACTGCTTAATTCAGACGTAGAGGTTGCACAAGGGTGGCTAGAGCCACTTATAGATGCTATGGACCGAACCCCCGAGGCTGGTATATGCATGCCAAAAATAAAATCGGCCTTTGAGCGAGAGAGTTTCGAGTATGCAGGTGCTTCTGGTGGATTTATAGATTCTTTGGGATATCCATTTTGCCGAGGTAGAATCCTTTCTAATATAGAGATAGATTGTGCTCAATATAATAGTGACCGAGAAATTTTCTGGGCTTCGGGGGCAGCTTTTATGATTCGTTCTGCCTTGTTTCACAAACTAGGAGGGTTCGACACTAACTTCTTTGCTCATATGGAAGAGATAGACTTGTGTTGGAGAGCAAAGCTTGCCGGTTGGCAGGTTTGGGTTTTTCCAGACTCTGAAGTGTACCATGTTGGAGGGGGTACCTTACCAAATAACTCGCCTAGAAAATTATTTTTTAATTATTT
>CAZHHY010000108.1:0-6288 GCA_964532375.1 uncultured Muribaculaceae bacterium | reverse complement strand
TTTATAAACCTTAAACTAATTAACTATGAGTATGTTTTGTAATCAATGTCAGGAAACAGCTAAAAATATTGCCTGTACCATCAAGGGAGTTTGTGGTAAAAATGAAGATACCTCAAATATCCAAGATTTATTAATCTACTCTTGTATGGGTCTTTCAAAACTTACCATCGAAGCCCAAAAGCAAGGCATAGACATTAATAAAGAGAGCAAACATATTGTAAACTGCCTATTCGCTACAATTACCAATGCAAATTACGATAATATCTCACTAATTAAAGAGATTAAAAAAGCAGTTTCGTTGCGCGATGCTCTTAAAAAACAAGTAACTGTTACTCCCCACGATTGCACTGAGTGGAATTGCACAACAGATAAGGAATTTTATACAAAAGCAGAATCTGTAGGTACCTTAACTTACGATAACGACCCCGATATTAGATCTCTCAAGCAATATGTTTTATTTGGATTAAAAGGAATGTCTGCCTACGCAGAACACGCCTTTAATCTTGGATTCGAAGAGCAAGAGATCTATGATTTCATGCAAGAATCTTTGGTAATGATCCATAGTTCAATGACATTAGATGGTATGCTAGCATGGGTTCTTAGAACAGGAGAATATGGCGTTAAAGTAATGGCATTACTAGACAAGGCCAACACCCAAACTTACGGTAACCCAGAGATCTCTAGTGTAAATATTGGAGTTGGAACAAATCCGGGTATTTTGATAACCGGCCATGATCTTAAAGACCTAGAACAGCTTCTTATTCAAACAGAGGGAAAAGGAATTGACATTTACACTCACTCAGAGATGCTCCCTTCTCACGGATATCCAGAATTAAAAAAATACAAACATTTAGTAGGTAATTATGGAGGTGCTTGGCATGCTCAACTTACAGATTTTGAAACATTTAACGGGCCTGTTCTATTTACCACAAACTGTCTTGTCCCTCCACGCAAAACCACAACTTACAATGATAGAATTTTCACAACTGGGGCAACAGGAATGCCCGAATGGAAAGCTGTTGAAGGCACACTACCAAATGGCCATAAAGATTTCTCTCCAATAATAGAGATGGCAAAAAATTGCCCGCCTCCAACAGAGATAGAAACTGGTAATGTTACGGTAGGTTTTGCTCATAATCAAGTACTTGCTTTGGCAGATAAAATTCTTGCTGCAGTTAATTCTGGTGCTATTAAAAAAATGGTTGTAATGTCGGGTTGTGATGCAAGGCAAAAAACTCGCGAATATTACACCGAATTTGCTAAAAACTTACCAAAAGACACAGTAATTCTAACTTCGGGATGTGCAAAATACCGCTACAATAAGCTCCCATTAGGAGATATTGGAGGTATTCCTAGGGTATTAGATGCTGGTCAGTGTAATGACTCCTATTCATGGGCATATGTAGCTCTCAAATTAAAGGAGATACTCAAGTTAGAAGATATTAATCAACTACCAATCGTTTTCAATATTGCATGGTACGAACAAAAGGCAATAATCGTACATATGGCACTACTCTATTTGGGAGTAAAAAACACCCATATAGGACCAACTCTTCCTGGCTTTATGACTCCAAACGTATTGAAAATTGTAAGTGAAAAGTTTGGGGTACAAACTATAAAGAGCGTTAATGAAGATATGTCGCTGTTTGGCATGAATTAATAACTTTTGCTACGTGGCGCCTATAATCACGAATGCCGCAAAGAAAAAGAAAATTCTTTGCGGCATCTTTATTAAATAATTATGAGCCATTTGCTAACATAGTTTTTTTTATTTTCCCAAATAAATGAACTAAAAATTAAAGTAATGTGTTACTAAAATGTGATAGTATATTATTAGCATTCGTTACTACAGCACTTAACATATTTAATATAGTGCTTAAAATCAAAAATATGAGTGATTTAAAAATCTTTAACAAAAATCAAAAACTCAACTCGGTAGACAAAAAAACAATTGTAGATTTTCTCTATAACCATCTTGATCAATTTGGTGACCCCAAAGAAGATATTGAAAAATGTATTGACTACTCTTTAGAGGAGTATAGCTCTTTTGGTGGTTTTACTCTTGCATATTACAACAATTCCCAACTACTGGGAGTAGTTATTGTTAATAGAACTGGTATGGAGGGGTATATCCCAGAAAACTTGCTGGTTTATATAGCTACACACAACCAACACCGGGGAAAAGGTATTGGCAAACAATTAATGGAAGAGGCAATAAAACTATCTCAAGGTAATATTGCATTGCATGTAGAGCCAAACAACCCAGCAAAAGGCCTCTATGAGAAGCTGGGGTTCACAAATAAATATTTAGAAATGCGTCTAGTAAAAAATAGTAAATAATGGCTTTCGTTAAATTAAATTCAAAAAAACTAAGCTCTAATTATAACTTTTTAGACAAACTCTTTAAAGAGAGAGGTATAGAGTGGTCTGTAGTTACAAAAATGATGTGTGGTAACAAAGTGTTTTTATCTGAACTTCTTAAGCTAGATATCAATCAAGTGTGTGACTCAAGGGTATCAAATATAAAAGCAATTAAATCTATTAAGCCAAGTGTAGAGGCTATTTACATTAAACCCCCTGCTAAAACATCAATTCCAAGCATAGTAAAGTATGCCGATATAAGTATGAATACAGAGATTAGTACTATTAAGTTATTATCCCAAGAGGCTGTAAAACAGAAGAAACAACATAAGATTATTATTATGTTAGAAATGGGCGAGCTAAGAGAGGGGGTTCTTCATGAGAACTTTATTAGTTTTTATGAAAAAGTTTTTAGTCTAGAGAATATAGAGGTAGTTGGCATTGGAACCAATCTTAACTGTATGTACGGGGTACTTCCTAGTCATGATAAACTCATTCAATTGAGTATCTATAAACAGTTAATAGAGGCTAAATTCAATAAGAGTATCAAATATCTTTCTGGAGGCTCATCTGTAACAATACCTTTAATTTTCCAAGAGCTTTTGCCCAAGGGTATTAATCATTTTAGAGTTGGTGAAACTCTCTATTTAGGAACAGATGTATATAATGATTCGGTAATTGAAGGGATGGAGGTAAATCTATTTCAACTTTATGCGCAAATAATTGAACTCAAGCAAAAGCCTGGCATCCCTATTGGAGAGATGGGTACTAATCTAGAGGGAGACACCTTTGAACTTGAATCAGAAATGAGTAGCCAAAAAAGCTGTCGAGCTATAATTGACGTAGGTCTTTTAGATGTAGATAAAAATCATATCACTCCTAAAGACTCAGAAATAAGAGTAGTGGGAGTAAGCTCCGATGTCACTGTAGTAGATTTGGGCAAGAATTTACAAAATTACAAAACTGGAGACTTTATAGAGTTTATAATGGATTATACAGCTCTGCTAAAAATTCTTAATTCAAAATATATAGATAAAATTGTTACGGAAAATTAAATTAAATATTCTTATAATATACCAACCTCTTATGAGGAACTTATTTCGAATAATTGCTATAGGTGTTGCTCTTACTTTTGGGGCAACATTTTCTTGGGCACAACAAGCATACATAGAGATAGGGGTACTTCCCGGTGTTAGTACCTTTAGAGATATGGCTACATCTCCACTTTTTTACAAAGGAAATACTCTCTCATATATGGGTGCTTGGCATTTGAACAACAAGGCAAATGAAAAACTAGTCTCGCTAAACTACACGTTTGGCAAACATACAAATAGGTATAATAACACCAATAACTCAGCTAAATTTTATAGTTTAGAGCTCTATTATTCACAACTTTACCAGCTAAATAAACTCTCTTCTAATAAATGGAAAACAAAAATAGGCGCAGGAGTTATATCTTCTTTAAATATTAGAGAGAACAAAGCACTCATGAATAATTCTCTAGGTATTGAAAATATATCTAATATTCTCTTTGCTACCAAAGCCTCTTGGGACATTTCACGCTTAGATTCAAAGAGCACAAAGAGATGTTTCTCGCTCTTTATTAACATAGGTGTGGTTAACTTAAACTATAGACCAGGCTATGCCTATAATTACATGCCAAGCATAGGAAGTGCCTACGTTAGAAGCATGACAGATCATCACTTATCTCTAAATGGTTTTAGGTTAAACTCAATACTTGAATATTCAAGATCTGTCTCGAACAGAAATATAGTTAGAGTATCCTATATTTTTGATGCATACAATGCTCCTGGGAAATACGAACCATTCAACTATGCAAAACACTCGCTAAAACTCTCATTTCTATATAAATACAAATAATAGTTACACATGAAAATAAGAGTATTATATTTATTAATAATACAAGTGGTTCTACTTACTTCTTGTCATAAGTGGTTGTTTAAAGATGATATCGCATCTAAAGATCCATATATTAATTTTGATTATCTATGGAACGAGGTAGATAAAAAATATGCATATTTTCAATTAAAGCAGGTAAATTGGGACTCTATCAAAACTGTTTATCGCTCAAAGCTCTATTACGGAATAACAGAAGACACTCTCTTTACGCTCCTTGGCAATATGCTTAACGAACTCAGAGACGATCACACCAACCTACTCTCGCCATTTAGCACCTCTCGTTATAATGTATTTATACAAGGAGAAGATAATTTTGAATATAAAATTATTCAGAAACACTATATTAAAGATAGCGAATATACTATTGGTGGGTTTAAGCACGGCTTTATTAATGGTTTCAACATTGGGTACGTACGCTACTCGAGCTTTGCAATAAATATCAATAATAGTGAGCTAGATTATATTCTTGAAAGATATAAAAGCACAGTAGGATTAATAATTGATTTACGTGAGAATAGCGGTGGTAACTTTGTAAATATCCCCAAAATTTTAGAACGATTTACTCTTAATAAGATATTGGTGATGTACAATAGAACTCGTAATGGAAGCAAAAGAGACGATTTTGGCCCCTATGAGCCATTTTACATTTCGCCTTCAGATAGAATTAGGTACCTGAATAAGCCAGTTATTGTACTTATAGATAGAGGTTCATATAGTGCAACTACCTTTTTTGCTTTAGCCACCAAAGCTATGAATAACATAACTCTTGTTGGAGATAAAACTGGAGGTGGCGGTGGGCTTCCAAATGGAGGACAGCTACCCAACGGATGGACATACAGATTTTCAATTACTCAATCTTACGATCTAAACAAAGTAAACTATGCCGAAGATGGAGTAGAACCAGATTTCTACTCTAAACTAGAATGGTATAATCTTACCAAAGACGAAATTGTAGATTTTTCAATAAATCTAATACTTAAAAAATAAGTATCTTTGTAATCAATTTCGATCTTAAAAATGGTTACTCAACAACAAATAGAGAGTGCTGCTCAAGTAATTAAACTCGGAGGTTTAGTTGCTTTCCCTACAGAAACAGTCTATGGGCTTGGGGCAGATGCTCTCAACTCAAATGCTGTTGCAAAAATATTCATCGAAAAAGAGAGACCCTCTTTCGATCCCTTAATAATTCACATCTCCAATATACAAGATGTTAAACGGCTAACGAAATATCACGATTCAAGGGTAGATATTCTTGCACAGATGTTTTGGCCCGGCCCTCTTACAATTGTTCTTCCTAAAAGTGATATAGTTCCAGACATTGTTACCTCTGGTTTACCCACCGTAGGTATTAGAATGCCTAGGAATAAAATTGCATTGGACTTGATTAGAGCTTCGGGTTGCCCTATAGCAGCACCTAGTGCAAATAAATTTGGCAGAATTAGCCCTACAACTGCAGCTCACGTTAGAAAGCAGTTAACTGGTGTAAATTGCGTTCTTGATGGAGGTGCCTGCGAAGTTGGAATAGAATCTACCGTAATCTCTCTAAACAAAGACGGTTTCGTTATTTTGCGAGAAGGGTTTATCACCTCGGCCAATCTAGAAAATATAATACCAAAATCAAAAACAGAAAAAACTAGCACTCCATTGGCCTCTCCGGGATTATTAGAATCACATTATAGTCCAGAGAACCTCTTTTTTTAATTGACCTAGAGAATGTCTCTCAAGATGATGCCTCAAATTATAAATGGCCAAAAGGCAACGGTGGCTTTATATCGTTTTCAGGTAAAACACTTGCTAGCTTCTCTCAAATTGAATATCTTTCTAAAGAGAGTAACCTAGAAGAAGCAGCAATAAATCTTTTTGGAATACTGCATAAACTTGAAGACAACCCCGCCATAGATTTTATTGTTGCCGAATCTGTCCCTCTTGAAGGAATAGGGCGAGCAATAATGGATAAGCTTAATAAAGCAGCCTACCGCTATATCAAATTAAAACTTTAGCTATATG
>CAZHHY010000107.1:0-6344 GCA_964532375.1 uncultured Muribaculaceae bacterium | reverse complement strand
TGCTATTAAATCACCTAACCTAAAACAACACCTCTAGCCTATTGTAACTATTGAGCATTTCACATAAAGTTATTTAGCAGACTACCTTATAGTAGCTCTTTAACTACTGCCATAACTTTATCATAATCTGGCTCATCAATAATATCTTTAGTTATCTCTACGTACCTAACTGTACCAGATTTATCAATCACTACAACTCCTCTTGCAAGAAGTTGGTTTTCCTTAATCAAGAAACCATACTCAAGACCAAATCTAGAAAATTTGAAGTCAGATAAAGTATGAATATTATTTATTCCTTCGGCACCACAAAAACGCCCCAAAGCAAATGGAAGGTCTTTAGATAATGTAATAATTACCACATCGTCTGACAACTCTGTTGCTTTTTTATTAAAAGCACGTGTTTGATTTGCGCATACAGGAGTATCTATCGAGGGAAAAACACTAACAATTACTATTTTATTTGTAAAATCAGATAGCCTAATATCTTTCAATGAATTATCTGATGCTATTATTTCGTGTGCTTTATCTCCAACTTTAACTGGATTTCCCACTAATGTTAAAGGAGAGCCTTTTGCTGTAAATATGTTTTTTCTTTCTACCGACATCAAGTTTGTCATTTCTTGATAATTTAATGGAGTCTGCATAGTATATCTATTTAGTTTCAAATGTTTATTAATGAATGGAAATTGAGTCTAATATATTATACGTCAATTTTAATTAATAACAATATTTAACAAAAATTGTTTACTTTTGAAAAAAATATACTATGATTAGAAAATATCTAAAACACTTACTGCCTCTTGCGCTAATGTTCTTTATAGTTCAAGCTATTTTACCATCCTGCAAAAAAGAAGATGCCCCAGATTTAAAAGAAGAGGTAGACCCTCTTGCTCATGTTAAAAAGTATACCTATGATGTAATGAATGATATCTATTACTGGTATAAAGATGTTCCCAGAAATATTAATCCAAAGCCAATAAAAACTGTTTCTGCCTATTTCGACACTCTAATGGTTCCAGTAGATAGATGGTCTTGGATGATGACTGGCCAAGAATATCTTAACTCTGAGTCTGGCGAGGTTAAAACTTATGGCATAAGCATAAGCCAACCAATAGATTACTACAAAGATTATAGTGTAATGGTAAGGTATGTTCATCCAAACTCGCCTATGGCCGAAAATAACGTTAAAAGAGGATATCAGCTTACCCACCTAAATGGCACTGCTGTTAACACCCTTATATCTAACGGAACATTTAATTCTGTATACGCACAAACATCTAATTCTTTTACATTTAAAAAGCCTAATGGAGAGAGCACTACATTTCAAGCGACAGCAAGAATCGTAAACACTCGCTCTTCTCTTAAAACAGCTGTATATGGTCCATCGGACTATCCTTCTCTTCCATATAATGTAGGATACTTCCACTATATGTCATTTAAAGCCGGGATGTTAGACGACATTAGAGATGCTATGGCAATATTTAAGAGTGCTGGAATAAAAGAACTCATTTTAGATTTAAGATATAATGGTGGCGGAGATGGCAAGGCCACCTCTTTACTTGCAAATTACCTTGCTCCAGAGGGCACAAATGGTAAACTTCTTGCTAGAAGAGAACATAACGACAAATATCGCTCGTGGGACTCAGAGGCAACTACCAAAACTATAATTGAACGAATAGATGGCTCATTAGATTTAACTAGGCTATTTATTCTTACCACTAAAGGAAGCGCCTCGGCAAGTGAAGTAATTTTAAATGGGTTAGACCCTCTTATGAATGTAGTACAAGTAGGCTCAACAACATATGGTAAACCAAACGGAATGTATGTACTACCATATCCCGATGGAAATTACGACTCACCTGAATATGTGCTTCTGCCAATCTGTTTCTTTAGTGTAAATAGCATTGGCTATGGCCATTACCTAGATGGTATAGCTCCAGACCACTACAGGCCAGACGATCTTTATCACGATTTTGGCTTAGAAGATGATTGGATTAAAGCTATTATGCAATATATTACCCAGGGCACTTATCCTGCTCTTCCGCCAGTAACTGCTCAAACATATGGTCTATCACCAATAAATAAAATTGCTCTACCCGAAGATAGTAAAGATTATGGAGTGTATAAGGTTAAGCCTAATAAACACTAAAACCCATTAAGGTTAAAATAGAGTGTAGGCAAAAGGAGTAGAAATCCTGTAATAATCAAAAGAATAATAAAAGGAAGTATTAGCTTAAACCACTTACCATATGGAACCCTTGCAATTGTTAGTACTGCTATTAGTACTCCAGAGGTAGGGGTTATCATATTTGTAAACCCATCTCCAAATTGAAATGCGAGTACAGTTGCCTGCCTAGAGACTCCTATTAGGTCAGAGAAAGGGGCCATAATTGGCATTGTAATGGCAGCTTTAGCACTTGCCGAAGGAATCACTATATTTATAAACGTTTGGATTAGATACATTATTCCTAAGGAGGTCTCCCGCCCTGCATCATTCATAGCAGAGGACATCTTATGAAGGATAGTATCTACAACATGGGCCTCTTCAAGAATCACAATTATGCCTGCAGCCAAGCCTACTACTAAAGCTGCAGAGAGGATATCCTTAGCACCCTCGGTCAATTTAGCTACTATCTCATTTGCGCTGTAATTTGCTGCAATTCCACTAAGTATACCTAGTGCAAGAAATAGTGCCGATATTTCGCCTATATACCAACCATACCCCATAACGCCAACAACTAAAAATATTATAGTAAAAAAGAGAAGGTTCAAAACAAAGAAATGAACAGATTTACGTAGAGCTCTATAGCCTGTAATTGCAAAAAGAGCACTTAACGCAGGAATTAGAAAAGGCACATCAAAAACGCTCCCCCCTATTTTAATGGTGGTATGATAATAGGCTAACGAGAAAAGAACCAACACTATTAATGTAATTACATATGAAACCCATGCAGATTTTGGCGTATGATATTCAATAGTCTCTCCTTTTTGAAGTTCTGTTCTCTTTCTCCAATATTCATCTTCATTGTAGAGCATAGATTTTTTAGGATCTTTATGCACTTTATTTGCATACCAAAGCACTATAGCAATTGTTATTATGTTTAAGACCAGCCAACATATTAAACGATACTCAATTCCAGAGAATATGGGTAAGCCGGCAATATCTTGAGCAATGCCTATAGTAAATGGGTTCAAAATGGCGCCAGCAAAACCAACGTGTGCAGCTACATAAACCATTGCCAATCCTGTTATTGAATCATATCCCATAGAGATTGCCAGTGGAATAATTATTATTGTAAAAGCAATAGTCTCTTCACTCATGCCAAAGACGGCTCCAAAAATACTAAACATTATCATTATTAGTACTATCACTACATTGTTCACTCCTATTTTACGCAGAAACCTGTTTTTTTCAAGACCTTTGGTAAATGTGAGAAACGAGAAAATTCCTGCATCAATGGCTTTGCATGAATTAACCACCCAAAATGCTGCTCCAATAACCAATATAAATACAATAATACCTGCCTGCCTTGTAAATCCTTTATAAAATGCAGTTAAAACCTGCCAACTTTGAGGAGAGCTTTGCTTATAATTAAACTCTAATGTCTCTTTATTGTACTCGCCGCCTGGAATAATAAACGTTACAGCAGCACTTATAACAATAAGAGCAAAAATTATCACAAACGTGTGAGGAATTTGAAATTTCTTTGGTGAGGCCATAGTTTTTATTTGCAAAAATCGCTAAAATAAAATTATAAACCACAATTATTGTGCAACTAAAATCAAAAATGATTTAATATAAAGAAGCTACAGTGAGTTAAAATTTAGTAATTTTGATAAAAATACTAAATATGAAAAACCAATTTATACTTCTTTTTCTTGTAGTTCAAACTCTACTATTTATTCCAAGCATTTTTGCCCAAGACGTTGTTGTTTCCAAAGTGATTGAAATTGCATCTAAAGAGAACCTAACAATGCACCACTTAGATGTTTTAACAAACCGAATCGGTGGAAGATTACTAGGGTCAGATGCATATGAGAACGCAACCTACTGGGCTGCATCACTTTTTAAAAAATGGGGTCTAGAAGTTCAAGTTATTGAAGTTGGGCAACTTCCCGTGGGTTTTAATAGGGGGCCTTGGTTTGGAAGAATGCTAAGCGAAGATGGAATGACACTTCACTTTGCAACTCCCTCATATACTTCTGGCACAAAGGGTGTTCAAAGAGGTCATGTAGTAATGGAGCCTAAAACCAGAGCTGCTTTTGAAAAAATGAAAGGGAAGCTTAAAGGAGCTTGGGTGCTAATTACAGGAGAAAATGAAGGTTGGCCTATAGACTATTCTGAATATGCCGATACCTTAAGATCTATTTTAATTAAAGAAAATGATAAAATAGCAGCTTACAACGACTCTATCTCTTGGATTAATAGATCTAACCCCGGGAAAGAAGCCATTAAACTAAAAGAGTATAAAGATGCACCGGCACTATTTTACAAAGAGATGAGAGAAGCTGGAATTTTAGGAATTATCCAATCTACTCCACTTCCAATACGGGCTTTATACGATAGAAAGAATATTGAATATATGGACTTCGATAACCTCCCTTCTTGCCCAGATATAAAACTAGACGAGCATCAATATAAAATTATAGCACAAAAGGTTAAAGAGAGACAATACTTCCAATTAGAATTTGATATTAGAAATCACTTTAAACCTGGGCCTGTAAAATATCACAATGTAATTGGCATTATTAGAGGCAGTGAATTTCCAGAAGAGTATGTTATGAGTGGTGGTCACTTAGATGCTTTTGATGTGGCTACGGGAGCAGTAGATTGTGGGACAGGGGTAGCCCCTAACCTAGAGGCAGCTAGATTACTCAGCAAAGCAGGAGCTCAGCCAAAAAGATCTATCGCTTTTTGTTTATGGGCAGGAGAAGAGTTCGGTCTATGGGGTTCGGCACATTGGGTAGAGAACAATAGTGATAAATTACAATATATCTCAAATTACTTTAACAGAGATGGTGGCCCTACAGTTGCCAATTCACTAACTGTTCCACCAGCCATGTATGATGACTTTAAGGCAGCAACAGAGGTACTTAACAACATCAATCCCGAATTTCCATTTACCCTTAACTTAAGAACTGCAGAACCTAGGCCAAAGCCAACAACAGCTGGGGGTAGCGAC
This sequence comes from uncultured Muribaculaceae bacterium, assembly GCA_964532375.1. Lineage (GTDB taxonomy): Bacteria > Bacteroidota > Bacteroidia > Bacteroidales > UBA932 > Bact-08. The sequence continues at coordinate 1,161 of CAZHHY010000107.1, read as the reverse complement.
CACGCGCATTTTGCTGTGAATGGTGTGCCCACAATTAGCTTTGGTACTGGAGATCCAAAGGGCTACGATTTTAGCTATGGCGAGATTTGGCACACAGAAAGAGATACATACAATATGAGTATTCCAGAATACATGGAGCATTCTGCTATTGTTACAGCCATTGTTGTTTATAACCTAGCCAATCAAGAAAAGTTACTCTCTAGAGAAGGGCTATATAAAGAGATTAAAAAAGAAGAGAGACCCAAGAAACATAGTAGAAAAGGGAATTTATTATAATAATTACTCTAGTTTATTTATTATTAAATAATTTCTATATCGGTGGCGGCAATCCAACCTTGCCTTCCATCTGTTAATTCTATGCGCTTCCAGCTTCCTAGCTGCTCTATAATCTCTAATTTTGCACCCTCGTGCAAGATAAAAAGTGTTGAGCCCGAATTATCTGGAGAATTCCTTACCGTACTCACAGCATTCATAACTATGGCCGAGTTTTCTCTATAATAAGCACTCCTTTGATTCCATGCAAACGAAGTAAAGATAATGCCAAATAGTAGAGAAATCATAGCGAGAAAGAAAGATACTTTTCTTATACGAGCATTTGGTCCATAACGGAAATTAAGCAAAAGTAGAGCAACAATTATGAAAAAGAGAATAGAGATAATTGCCCAATAGTCCGAAGTGAGCATATAGTTAAAATCTCTTATCCAGGTGGTTAATATAAATTCAGGAATTTCATCAATTTTATCTACAACGAATTGCTTTGCATAACTTAAATTAACTCTAATATCTTTACCAGAAGGATTTAACTTTAAAGCTCTTTCGTAATAAAGAATAGATCTCCCATAATTTTGACCTTTAAAGTAACTGTTGGCAATATTATAATAGAGTGGCCAAGATTCATACCCGGCTTGCTCTAAAAGCAAGTAATTTTCAAGTGCTTCACTAAAATTACCTTGTGCATATAGAGAGTTTGCATTTTCCCACTTCTCTTTATCTTGGCTTAAAGCTCTTAAAGGCAATGAGAGCACTATAAAACCAGCAAGAAGAAAAATTATATATCTATTAATTTTATTATACATAGCTTATTATCTTATAATTCCATTGACGAGATTAATTCCATGGCTCTAGAGTAGTTTTTGTCCATTTGGTCACCCCCAGGGTCGG
>CAZHHY010000106.1:0-6352 GCA_964532375.1 uncultured Muribaculaceae bacterium | reverse complement strand
GCAAGAAATTTTTTATAGACGGCATCGGTTGGCACTGGTTCTTTGGGGTTATCGAACATGTAGATATTTTTCCTGAGGATTTTTAATGTTAAGGAAATTCGCTTTTCCACCGTTTTGGGAGAGATCTTTAGAACTTGAGCAATCTCATTGTTAGTTAAGTTATTAAAGCGGCTCAAAACAAATATTCTCCTATCTCCAATTGGAAGTGAAAGTAACACTTTAAAGATTTTCTTTTTAAGCACATTGGCTTTTAATTTCTCTACATCGAATAACTCTAAAGAGACCTCGTTTAGCTCACAAATCATTCTTTCATGCTCTGATAAAACATTCTGAGCGTGATTCAATCTTACTTTAAATAACCGTAAGTAATCTAAAGCTGCATTTTTTGCAATTGTAAAAAGATATGGTTCAATAGCAAGCCCCGGTTTGAGTTGTTCTCTTTTCTCCCAAAAAACAACAAGAGAGTTTTGAGCTATATCTTTAGATTCTTCTATATTATTGGTATATGAATTAATAAATGCAACAAGTTTGTGAAAAAATTTGTCATATACCATTTCAAAAGCTAAATGGTTACCCTCTATTATTTTATTTGTCAGATTCATAATAATCTCCGATTCTAGAAACCGGAACTATATCTGGTGAAGATGTATGGCCACTAACATATCTATAATACCCTGCAATACCAATCATTGCTGCGTTGTCTGTTGTAAATCTTAGCTCTGGAAGATAGCTCTTCCACCCTCTTTTTTGCCCCTCTTGAACAATTCTCTCTCTTAGGTATGAGTTCGCAGAAACTCCTCCAGAAAGGGTAATTTCTTTGATAGAAGTACCTTCTGTAGCTTTAATTAGTTTATTTAAAAGGATATCTACTAGTGTCTTTTGAAAAGAGGCACATAGACTGTTCAAATTTTTCTCTATAAATGAAGGATCTTCTTTAAGATTGTCTCTAAGAAAATATAAAAAAGATGTTTTAACTCCACTAAAACTATAATTATAGCCAGCAATATTTGGTTTTGAAAACGCAAATTTATCGGGATCACCTAATTTGGCAAGTTTGTCAACCACAGGCCCTCCTGGATATCCCAAACCCATTATTTTTGCACACTTGTCAAAAGCTTCACCCACAGCATCGTCTATAGTATGACCTATAATTTCAAATGTAAGAAAATCTTTAACTTTTACAATTTGGGTATGGCCTCCAGACACAAGCAGTGCAAGAAAAGGAAATGAAGGGTACTCCCTAAAAACCCCAGGTTCCTTTAAAAAAGGGGATAAAAGATGCCCTTGAAGATGATTTACATCTACCAAAGGAACATTTAAAGAGAGTGAAAGCCCTTTCGCAAATGAGGTGCCCACAATTAAAGAGCCTAACAAGCCTGGGCCTCTAGTAAAAGCTATTGCATCTATCTCGCTTTTATCGATACCAGCAGATAAAATTGCCTCCTGTGTAACCGGAACAATATTCTGCTGATGGGCTCTAGATGCTAGTTCTGGAATTACACCACCATACTTTTCATGAACCTCTTGCCCAGCCATTATGTTAGATAATATTACCCCATCTTTTAGTATTGCGGCCGAGGTATCGTCACACGAAGATTCTATAGCAAGTATTGTAACACTCATAATATTCAATTATTTTACAAAAATGGCTCTTTTTTAACAATTGGCTCTATTAAAATAACTATTTTTGTAAAAACCTATAAATTATTCAAATATTTAAGAAAATAGCAGTAGCGCTCCTTATTATTATAGCTTCATTGCCTATAGGAGCATACCTTGCCCTTCAAATACCCTCATTTCAGACAAAAGCTGCCCAAAAAGCAGCTGCTTCTATATCGAAGAGTCTAGGAACAAAGGTATCTATTGGGAAGGTATACTATATCTTTTTCAACAAACTCATTGCTAACGATCTTACCATTCTATACTCAGATAAAGATACTTTAATTAGCTCTGCTAAGATTTCTGTGAAAATAAATCCTTCTGAGTTACTCCGTGGAAAACTTCGATTCAGTTACGTTCACCTATATAATGGGGTATTCAATTTGGTGAATGAAACCGACTCAACAACAAATATTGATAGAATATTTGGCAATAAATTCAGTGATGAAAACGAAAAATCTCCTGGGAAACTTCCTATTTTTTTTATTCGAAACCTTAAACTCCATAATTTTAGATTTACATTAACTGATCCATTTGCTGCTAACCAAAACGTTCACGACTCTGCAATTGATTTTAACAACTTGGTTTTAAGCAATATAAATACTACAATAGATAGAATTACCACGTCGGATTCGAGTATAAATGCAACTATTTCTGACTTGAATTTTATTGAAAAAAGCGGATTTTCTCTAAAAAATCTCTCTGCCGATTTTCTTCTTGCTCCAGGTGGTATTTGGCTAAATAAACTAACTATAGATGACAATAAATCTCTATTACAAGCAGATTACTTATCTCTACTTTATAATACCCCTAAGCCCTTTTCTACTTTTACAGAAAGTGTCACTATTGAAGCTAAGCTCACAAACTCACACATAAACTTTGCTACAATTGCGTATTTTGCACCAACTTTATATAATAACAAGTTAGTAATAAACGTAGATGGAACAATCACAGGCCCTGTAAGCAATTTAAGAACAGAGAATCTTAAAATTTCTTCGGAATCTGGCCTTACTTTTATAGATTTAAATGCAAAAATAATGGGGCTTCCCAATATTGAAGAGACCATTGCTTTTGTAGATATTAATAATAGCACCACAACTACAACAGACTTATCTTATATAATCTCTTCTCTTAATAACAGTAAGCCTATAGAAGCATTAGAGAAATTATCTCCACTTATTAAATATAATTTCAAAGGCCGCCTTGCAGGTCTTTTAGACGATTTTGTAGCCAATGGCACTATTAAAACTAACATTGGAGAGCTATATATAGATGCTCTCCTAAAAAGCAATGCAAAAAGAGGTGGAATAGAACTATCTGGCCATCTCACAACAAAAGAGTTAAACATTGGAACTCTTATTGGGAACAAGTCAATAGAAGAGGTAACTCTTTCGAGCAAAATGAATGCTCTACTGAGAGATAATAATCAAGGAAGAAGCGAATTTTTTATTGACACTCTTAATATTACAAAGCTAGTTCTCAATAACTATCCATATAAAAATATAACCGCAATAGGTAGTTACCTAAATAATACTTTCGATGGTAAAGTTATATGCCGAGACCCCAACCTCAATTTCCTTTTTCAAGGGATAGTAGGGCTATTTCCAAATGGGAACTCCTATTATGATTTTTATGCCGATATCATTTATGCCAATATTGCGGCTCTAAACTTTGATAAAAGAGACAGTATCTCTGCAGTATCAATGAAAACTATGGCAAATTTTACCCGGAACAACAGAGGAGATATAGAGGGAACAATAAATGTAAAAGGGCTCAATTTTAACAATAGTAATGGAAACTTTAACATAGGAGATATATCTGTGCAATCTAGCTCAGTGAAGGATAATTTTACTCTTTTTTTGAGATCTAGCTTTGCCAACGCAACTTATCGAGGGAACGATTTCTTCACAAACTTTATAGACAAGTTTTTAAACATTACTCTACAAAGCAACCTAAATGCTATTTTTCCAAAGAATGAAAATTATTTAGCAACAGACAATAATCGCTACTCCTTTACAGTAGAATTTATCAATTCGCGCTCAATTTCTGAGTTTCTTTTACCTGGGCTGTTTATAGCCGATGGGAGCTCTTTAAAAGTGGATATAGACGAAAATGAAAACCTCACATTAAAAATAGAAAGCAATAAACTGGGGTTTAAAAACAACTACTCTAATAAACTCTCAATCTCAATGAATGGGAATATTTCTGAAATTAAAGCACTTGTCTCTTCAGATAGAATTCATTTTTCTGGGATTAACCTAGATAGTAACAGAGTCTATTTAGATTTAAAAGATAATTATTTAAAAATAAAAAGTGAGTACACAAATAAAGGTAACTTAGCTAATAGGCTAGACTTTGTATCTGATGTATTATTTACAAGGCTAAGTAAAGAAGACCCTCTAATCACAGATATCAACATCTATCCTTCTGAGTTGTATTTTAACGGACAAAATTGGAAACTTGCAAGCTCAAAAGTAGTTAATCAGGGAACTACTTTTGTGTTTCACGACCTTGATTTATTTAGTGACAACCAGCATCTTAATATTGATGGGATTGTCTCTTCCAACCCTATGGACACTCTATCTGTAGCACTAAAAGACATAGACATCTCTCCCATAAATGGTTTCCTTAAAGATAGTCTAGATCTAAAAGGCAATGTTACTGGCAACATCTATGCAATCAACTTATATGAAGAACCTCAAGTTGTTGCCTCTCTTTTTGGGAGCAAAATAGGCATGAATGGCTACGAAGTTGGTAATTTAGAGATCAGAAGTATTTGGGACAATAATAATAAAGCATTTAACATAGATATTTTAAATATCCTTCAAGATAGATCTCCATTTGCTGTAACTGGCACATTCAATCCAAAAAAGAATTATCTAAACCTAAATGCCTCTTTAGATAATATGAAAGTTTCATATTTTGAACCATTCTTAGAAGGAATTGTCTCTGCAACCGATGGTAGCATTACAGGAGAACTCACACTAGAGGGGCCACTAGATAAATTAAATCTAACAAGTAGCAACACAATGCTAAACAATCTCTCTTTCTTGGTAGATTTTACAAATGTAAGATATACTCTGCAAGGGCCTATAATGCTTACAAAAGATGGCATAAACCTTAATAACGTTTCAATAAAAGATAGATTTGGCAATAGCGGAAGAGTCTTTGGAGGGCTAAGATATAAATATTTCAGAAATCTTGAATTAAACACCACAGTACAATTCAATAACCTAGAAGCACTTAATACTTCCGAAGCAGATAATTCAGATTTTTATGGTAGTGCCTACGGCACAGGCAGAATAGCAATCTCTGGCCCTCTAAATAAGATAGTGATGGATATAACAATAACCTCTAACCGCAATACCTCTATTCACATACCTCTATCTGCCGCAACCGAAGCCTCTGGTAATAACCTTCTTACATTTGTTGAGCCATACTCACAAATATACGATCTAAATGGGAATCGCAAAGCTGAACCTATAGCCTCGAAGAGAACTGAGCTCCAGGTTAAGCTAAAAGCCAATGTTACTCCAGATGCTGCAATGTTAATAGAAATTGATAAAACTGTTGGAGACGTTATAACCGGTTATGGAAGTGGTTTAATTTCACTAGATATAAATCCTTCTAAAGATATCTTTTCTATCCAAGGCGACTATAGAATTCAAAGTGGTTCATATAAATTTGTTCTTCAAGGGTTTATTGAAAGAGACTTCACAATAGAACAGGGCGGAAGCATTGGATTCAATGGAGATATCCTTAAAACTAATCTTAATATAACAGCCAACTACAAAACAAAGGCAGCAATAAATACTTTAATTTCAGATACTAGCTCTGTCTTTACTAGAAGAACTGTAGATTGTAGAATAGATATGACAGGGCAGCTTATGAATCCAAGACTTGCTTTTGGAATAGATATTCCAGATATTGACCCTCTCACAAAATCTAGAGTAAATGCAGCATTAAACTCAGAAGACAAAGTAATAAGACAAGTTATGTCACTATTGGTTTCTGGTAGTTTCATTCCAGATGTACAATCTACTATTGTTAATAACTCCACTATTTTATATTCGAACGCTACCGAGGTACTCTCTAACCAAATAAATAAAATATTCAACCAATTAGATATTCCTTTAGACCTCAGCTTTAACTATCAACCAGGTCAAAACGGTAGAGATATGTTCGATGCAGCAGTATCGGCTCAACTATTCAATAATAGAGTAGTTGTAAATGGAAATATTGGCAGTGCAAAATATATGGATAGATCTGGAGATGTTGTTGGAGACATAGATGTAGAGATAAAATTAGACGATAAAGGTAGGTTCCGCGCAAAAGCATTTTCTCATTCTGCAGATCAATACTCCAACTACTTAGATAACAGCCAAAGGAATGGTGTTGGACTAGTATATCAAGAAGAATTTAACTCTTTCAGAGAACTCTTAAATAGTCTATTTATGAGCAAGAAGAAACGAGCACAAAAGTTAGAAAATCAAAAACAGGCAATAAAGCCTAGAGAAGAAGAAATTATAATACAACCTTTATAATTTTTCCAATATGCTCTTTATTATAAGGCATTTCTACCCTTATATAATTACGAGAATAGCCAAACATTTTTCCACCCTTAATTGTGCTTTCGAACAGCACCTCTTCTAGCCTTCCTTTGTTCCGATGTTCAAAATTGGAATAAAGCCTA
>CAZHHY010000105.1:1817-6387 GCA_964532375.1 uncultured Muribaculaceae bacterium | reverse complement strand
CTACGTTCTTTTGTGCACCACCATAAATAAGGGCATATTTGCTAATATCTATAGGGCGGCTCATAATGTCTGAAGACATATCGGCAACTAAATTTACAGGGCAATCTATATCTTCGTGAATTTCTGTTCCGTAGATTGTATTGTTTGTAGTAATGTGAAAATAATCTAGATCTGTAGGGATTGTGTAGCCTTTAGGTATATAACTAAAGTTTTTATCTGTAGATGAGCCTACAACTACTGTCTCTCCAAAAGCTTTAGCCTCTTTTATGGCCTTTTTTGCCCAAACACCTGTTTCTAGGTATCCAGCTTTTTTCTCTAGCAAGTTCATTGCTATATAAAGGAATTGCATACTTGCTCCACCTCCAAGGAAAAGAACTTTATATCCTTCTGGAATGTTAAGTAACTCAATCCAAAGTGCGCGACATTCGTCCATAACTGCTTCCCATTCTTTTGAACGGTGAGAAACTTCTATTACAGACATTCCTGTTCCTTTGAAGTCTTTTAGGGCTTCTATAGATGCCTCTACAGCAGATTTTGGTAGAACGCAGGGTCCTGCGTTAAAATTGTAAGCGATTTTCATAATAACACTAGATTTAATTAAATATATTTCCTAGTTCAAAGGTACAGAAAAAATATTAAATTCAAACAATAAGGGGCACAAATGGCTCCGATTATTAGAACTCTACTGCCTGTTACTTATAATCTTTAAGTTATCTTTGTCTGTTACCTTTTCACAGTAGTGGCAAAGTAATTTTACTTGGGGGCAATCTACAATTGTTGTAAATACTGTTTCTACTGGTTGGTGGTTAGTAATGCACATTGGATTCATGCATTTTACAATTCCTTTTATAGTATCTGGAATAGTTAAAACATGCTTTTCTACTACTTCAAAATCGTGAATAATATTAATTTTTGCAAGAGGTGCAATTAGAGCAATTCTGTTAATATCGTCGGCTTCAAAATACTTATCAGATATTTTTATAATACCTTTTTTTCCAAGCATCTTACTATCTAAATTTGTACCAAATGTAATTTGGTTCTTACTGTTACTTAGCCCAAGAATATCGATTACTTTAAATAGCTGTTCTGCAGGAATATGGTCTAGTACAGTTCCATCTTTAATTGCGCTTACCTTTAGTTGCTTCTCCATGGCTTTTGTTATTCTGTGTTACTTTATTTATAGAGTGGTTACGCCTAGTAAAAGAGCTATAATTGCCATGCGCGTGTAAACTCCGTTTTGGGCTTGGGTAAAATAATATGCATGAGGGCTACTGTCTACATCTTGAGCTATCTCATTTACTCTTGGTAGGGGATGCAGAATTTTCATATTTGGTTTGCAGCCTTCTAGCATAGATAAATTTAAGCTATAAACATTTTTAATGCGTTCATATTCAATAGGGTCTGAGAATCGTTCTTTCTGTACCCGAGTCATATATATAATATCGGCATTTAGGATGTTGTCTGATAGAAGCTTAGATTCGGTATATGGAATATCTCTTGAACTGAGAAATTCACAGTATTCTTTGGGCAGTTTTAATTCATCTGGAGAGATGAACTTAAAGGTGGGGTTAAAGTGAGACATTGCTTGAAGCAAAGAGTGTACTGTCCTTCCATATTTAAGATCGCCTATAACATTTATTTTAAGATTGTTAAGAGTTCCTTGAGTTTTAAGAATAGAGTATAAATCTAGTAGAGTTTGAGTTGGGTGTTGGTTAGACCCGTCTCCGGCATTAATAATTGGAACTTTTGAAACCTCGGAAGCATAACGTGCGCTTCCGTCTAGAGGGTGTCTCATTACAATTAAATCGGCATAGTTAGAGACCATCTTAATAGTGTCTTTTAGCGTTTCTCCTTTTGTTACACTAGTGTTAACTGCGTCTGTAAACCCCACTACTCTTGCACCAAGCCTATTGGCCGCCGTTTCGAAACTCAACCTAGTTCTAGTAGATGGTTCAAAGAAGATACTGGCAATTACCTTATTTGAAAAAATAGGTTGTGTGGGATTTTTTTCAAAGGCTGCTGCCATTTCAAGTGTCTTTAATATATCTTCGCGTGAATAATCGTGAATAGATATTAGATGTTTTGGCATATAGTTATATTATTATTGTCTATTTATGTTATTGTTAAGCCTTCAATCTCTGCTAGAGAGGTGTGTAAAGCTTGATATTCAGAGCTTCTTATTGAGATAAGAAAGTTGCATCTTAAATCAAATTCTTGCTTAATAATTTTTGGGTCGAAAGATTTTAGAAGCTTCATTACTGGTTCCATATTAATATAATCGAAGTTAAAACAAATATTGGTAGATTCTATTTTTTCAATAATCTCTCCATTATTTATAGCATCTATAGTTGCACTTTTATATGATCGAATGAGCCCTGGTATTCCTAATTTTGTGCCTCCGAAATAGCGTATAACAACAACTAATATGTCACTTAATTCATTTGATAATAGCTGACCTAATATTGGCCTCCCAGCCGATGAAGAGGGCTCGCCATCGTCGTTGGCTCTCCAGATTTCGCCAGTAACTCCCAATCTATATGCATAACAGTGGTGCCTAGCATCGAAAAACTCTTTTTTCAAAGTTGCTATAATCTCTTTTATCTCTTCTTCAGAAGATACTGGGTAGGCAAAGGAGATAAATTTACTTCCCAACTCTTTGTAAATACCCGTAGAGGGCTTTGAGATTGATTTATACGAGTCTGAAGCAAGAATTTCACTCATGTTGGGTCGTAATGGTTTTGGTAAAATTACTCCCTTTTTGCTAATTTTGCAAAATGTACCGAGATGTTTTTATAAATAATTTTTCAATTCTGGGCTGTGAGATATTATCTTGTTTAGATAATAGCCTAGGCTATATAGATAATAGCCATAATTTAATCTCTAAGGCAGTAATAGATTCATTTGCTTCGAATGATTTGTTTACCCCTGCTATGCAACATGTTGCACTTAGAGCGATTGCGCTTAGCTTTTTAAATGAAGCACTATTGAACCGTTGGACACTACCTTACAGCGATAAAATTTTGCAACAAGACTCTTTGGTACTTGTGGTAATGGCTGGAAACCTCCCGCTAGTGGGGTTTCACGATTTTTTAACTGTTGTGGCTTCGGGTAGGAAAGCAATTTTAAAACTCTCTTCAAAAGATAATTTTTTGCTACCTGCTTTGGTGCAAATTCTTTTTAGGATTAATAGATATTGGGAGAGTAGGATACTCTTTACCCAAACAATAGAGATTAGCCCCACTTTTTTAATCGCAACAGGTGGAGACCAAACTGCTGCTTTTTTTAAGAAGAAATTCGGCAATATCTCTAATTTAATTAGAGGGGCAAAAAGATCGGTGGCTGTTTTAAACGGGAATGAATCTGATAAAGAGATAGAGGCGTTGGGCAAAGATCTTTTTTTATATTTTGGGATGGGTTGTAGAAGCGTAAGTACTCTAGTATTGCCAGATAGATACGATATAGATAAATTGGCATTGAAACTTGCCTGTTTTTCTGAAATAACTAAAGAATCGCGCTCTTTTGCCTCGGCTTACAGATACCAGAAAGCATTATCTTCAATGAAAAAAGAGTGGTTTTGCGACGGCGGGTTTTTTATTTTTAAAAATGATGGAGATTCGCCTCCACCACTTTCTGTAGTTGGCATAGTGCATTATTGCTCACTTAATGAATTAAATGATTTTTTGAAAACAAACGAAAATGCATTACAGTGTATTGTAAATTATGAGTGGAATGGAGAGCTAGTAAGGTTGGGAGAGGCTCAGAATCCTTCACTAGACAATTATGCCGATGGGGTAAATAGTTTAGAATTTCTTCTCAAAAATAACTAACTTTGTACAAACTTTCTTAAATAATGGTTTACAGATATAGGGCTACAATTGCGGGGAATAAGATTTTTATGAGAGAATATGAGGTAAAGGCGGCTTCGTCACTTTACGCATATAGTTCATATCTAACAAATGATCTTGGATTTGCTCCCGATCAATTAGTTATCTTTAGAGCTCTCGATAAAAACGGGAAGGTTAAAAAGGAGTATGGCCTTTTTGACTTAGGAGATGGAACTATGGACTCTGTAACAATAGAACAGTTAGTTGAGCAAGGGCTTGGTAATTTAGAGTATGTATATGATATGTATAAAGATAGAGCTCTTGTTTTAGAAGTTCTATCTAAGGAAGAGTTATTCCCTAAACGCTCTTACCCAAGATTGATTGCCGAAAAAGGTAAAAATCCAGATCAATTTTCTGATAACTACGATGATTTTGAGCAGATGTTAGATACCTCAGAGACAGACTCTCTATTAGATGCTTCGGAGCATTTGCATGAATCAAGTGAGCCTTAATGAGTTCTAAAAAACTATATTTGATTACTGGTCCTACTGCTTCTGGGAAAACCAATTTGAGTATAGAGTTGGCTCTAAAGTTAGGCTCTCCAATTATTTCATGCGACTCTAGACAAATCTATAAAGAGCTCAAAATTGGAACAGCACCTCCAAGTTTAGAGCAGTTGCGAGCTGTTAAACATTATTTTATTCACTCTCATTCTATATTTGATCACTACACAGCTGGAAAATACG
>CAZHHY010000105.1:0-1807 GCA_964532375.1 uncultured Muribaculaceae bacterium | reverse complement strand
TTTTTAAGGAGTATGACTCTTTGGTTATGGTAGGTGGTTCGGGGCTGTATGCACATGCTGTCTGTTATGGAATTGATAATTTTCCTGCTGCCAATTTGGAGCTTAGAGAAGAGCTTACACAAAGGATAGAGAGAGAGGGGGTTGAATCTTTAAGACGAGAGTTAAAATTATTAGATCCCCAAAGTTATTCTCAAATAGATATTGCAAACCCACAAAGGATTTTAAGAGCAATTGAGGTGACTTTGGCTACTGGGAAAAAATTTTCTGACTATAAGACTTTTAAAAAGAAGGAGCGGTTTTTTTCCATAGAGAATATTAATGTAGAGATTGAGAGAGACACTCTTTATAAACGGATAGATAGCCGCGTAGATAGAATGATGCAAGAGGGGCTTCTTAAAGAGGCTCAAGAGCTTTTTGAACATAGAAATTTAACAGCACTTAAAACTGTAGGTTATAGAGAACTTTTCTCTTATTTAGATGGAGAATACTCTTTGGAAGAGGCAGTTGACCTTATTAAGCGCAATACCCGCCGTTATGCAAAAAGACAAATTACTTGGTTTAAAAGATATTAGAACATAGCTAAAGAAATATAACTTTAACTAAAAATAGGCTACCCAATTGGGTAGCCTATTTTTGCGTTTAAATTAAATGATTCTACTATTAACTAGAAAGGTAAATCATCTTCGCCTGCACCATCTGGGAGATCTCCTGGTAACTCTTGCGAAGTTTGAGGAGCGAGCCCTTGAGCGCTTGGCTGAGAATATGATTGTGCTTGTGGGTTTGGAGCATCACCTTCTGTGGTTGCTCTTTCAATCCTCCATGCGCGCAGATCTGTATACCATCTTTGGTTATATTCCCTTGACTCTACGTTAAAGGATATTTTTAAAAGCTCGCCTTCTGAATAAGCAGCTAAATCTGCTACTTTATCGGCTCCCCATACATTTAGACACACATCTTTTGGGAAGTTATCTTGAGTTTTTATCACAAACTCCTGTTTTTGCCACTCGCCACGAGCGCTGGTACCCGATTGAACGGGTAGTTTTTTTGTGAGAGATCCAATTAGTTCCAGTGCCATTTCCAATCAATTTTAAAATTTTGACTTAATCTATTTAACTTCTACTTCTGTAGCTTTTTTTATACCTATTAGCTCTACCTCGAAAACAAGAGTTGAACCTGGTTTGATAATACCCATTGCTTGGTTACCGTATGCAAGGTCTGCCGGAATAAATAGTTGAATTTTTCCACCTTCGCTAACTTTTTGCATTCCTTCTATCCAGCCTGGGATAAAATTATTAAGAGCAAGAGTTGCAGTTTCGTTTCTATCGTAAGATGAGTCGAACTGAGTTCCGTCTATAAGGGTTCCTTTGTAATGAACTTCAATAGTATCTTCTGGAGCAGGTGAATTACCATTGCCTTCGGCAAGAATTTTATACTGAAGACCACTCTCTAGCTCTATAACACCCTCTTTAGTTTTGTTCTCTTCTAGGAACTTAAGTGCTGCTTGTGTGTTTTGAACGCTTAAAGCCTCTTGTCTTTGTGAAAGGTATTTTGTGATAACTTCGTTAGCAAAACCCATCTCTATTTTAAGGGTTTTATCGGCAAGAACATCTTCTACTGCCTTGTAAACTTCGGTCATGTTAAGATCGCCAAAGTCGGCTTGCTTAATCATTGAACCTAGAGAGGCTCCAACTGCGTAACTCACTGAGTCTTGTAGCCCTTTAGTTATGCCAGGAAGAGTTTCTACTTTTTTAGTTGTGCAAGAAATAATTACTAATAATGCAACTGCAATTAGTGAAATTGATTTTAG
>CAZHHY010000104.1:0-6573 GCA_964532375.1 uncultured Muribaculaceae bacterium | reverse complement strand
CAAATTCATCTTGTAAAAGAGATTAGAAAAAACAGTACTATTCCTATAAGCGTGAAATTGAGCCCAGACTACACAAATGTTCTAAATTTTGTAAAAAAACTAGACCAATCTGGAGTAGATGCAGTAGTTTTATTTAACTCCTTTTTTCAACCAGATATTGATATTGTAACCGAGAAGCATATCAAATCATTTGACTACAGTAATGAGAAAGATTATAAAAAATCTTTAAGATATACAGGATTATTATTCGAAAATATTAAAGCTGATATATGCAGCACTCACGGAATTTATACTGGTGCAGATGTAATTAAGCTTATATTATCTGGAGCAACATGTGTGCAGGTTGTGAGTACAATAACTAAAAATGGTTTAGGACAAATCAAAACTATTAAGAACGAACTGAAGAAATGGATGGAAAGTAAGAACTATACAGATATTGACCAATTTAGAGGAAAGTTATCAAAAAGCAAACTAAAAGGCAACCCTTTTGTTTATGAGAGAGCTCAATATGTAGAACTACTATTAAATTCAGAGCAGTTATTTGGAACTAATTGATAATTAAAATTATATGAGCATAAAAAGCATACTTATAAACTACCTATTAACCACGGTTGTTTTTCTTATTATAGACCTAGCTAGGGGCAACTCGGGAGTGATTTTTGCACTGGAATAATATTGTAAGGCTCATAAAAGGCAATGAATTGCACTCATAAAAGTAAGATGTAATTATTTAATGTACTTTTGTTTAAATCTATCTACACCACTCAATGGAGCCATGTGCATAAATATGAGGGTGAGTTAAGTTACTAAAAATCAAAAATGATAAAAGATAAAAAAGAAAATTTCGGAGACCAGCTTACAGCTTCTTTCCTGGAAAAATTTGAAATTACAGCACTGAACCCTATGCAGGAGCAGGCATTTAAAGCTATAAAATCTAATAGAGATGTAGTATTGCTCTCACCTACAGGAACCGGTAAAACCTTGGCATTTTTATTGCCCTTAATAGATGTTTTAGACAATGAATCTCCAGAAATACAGATGCTTATACTTGTTCCTTCGCGCGAATTAGCCCAGCAAATAGAACAGGTAATTAGAAAGATGGGCTCTGGTTATAAGGTGAATGCTGTCTATGGCGGCCGCTCTGGTACTTTAGATAAGATAGATTTAAAACATAAGCCAACAATTCTCATTGGCACGCCTGGCCGAATAGCCGATAGGTTTAGACGAGATAAGTTTTCATTGGACTTCATTCACACACTTATTTTGGATGAGTTTGATAAGTCACTAGAGGTAGGGTTTGAGAAAGAGATGACAGAGATTGTAGAGTCGTTACCAAACGTAGAACAAACTATTTTAACCTCGGCAACCAGCCATGCAAAACTCCCGGAATTTTTAGGTTTGGAGAAACCTATTTTTCTAAACTTCCTAGATAAGGGGGAATCTGAGCTTTCAATTAAAACCATTCTATCGCCAGATAAAGATAAGTTAAATACGTTGGCAAAGGCTCTCAATTTTATTGGAAACAAACCTGGAATTATATTTTGTAGTTTTAAAGATGCGCTAGATAGGGTAAGTGAGTTTTTAACTAAAAACAATATTGACCATGCATGCTTTCATGGGAGCATGGAGCAAATTGATAGAGAGAGAGCACTCATTAAATTTAGAAATGGTACTATCCAACTTCTTCTAGCAACCGATTTGGCTGCTCGTGGGCTTGATATTCCCGAAATTGAATTTATTCTTCATTATCATCTTCCGCTTCGTAATAAAGAGTTCATACATAGAAATGGAAGAACTGCACGTATGAACAGCAATGGAACCGCCTACCTTTTGATGTGGGAAGAAGACCAATTGCCAGATTACATTCAAGCGATAGACCCAGAGGTTCTGAATCTTGGGAATAGGCAAAAATCTACTCTTGCTGCACCAGTTAAATGGGCAACTTTGTACATTTCAGGGGGGAGGTTAGATAAAATATCTAAAGGCGATGTTGCTGGTCTACTTATTAAGCAGGGTGGAATCGAAAAAGAGCAGCTGGGTGTTATTGAAGTGAAGCAGAGTTACACCTATGTTGGTGTTCATGCTCATATTGCAGAAATGCTTATAGAAAAAACAAATAATAGCAAACTCAAAAATAAGAAGGTGAGAATCACTCTCATCTAGTAACTTGTTAAACAGCTCTAAATTAAATATATGTCTACAGAAAAAGAGGCTGGAATTAAAAAAGCCTCAGAAATACAAAGCAGAGGAGCAACTAGGAACCCAGGAATAAAAACAGACCTGCATTCTCGGAATAAAAACCGTGAACCATACAACCTTAGCGCCCTAATAGGCGTTAATCCTGAGTTGGCAAATTATATTAAACCAAATAAATACGGCCAAGATTCAATTGATTTCTCAGACCCTGCAGCTATAAGAATTTTAAATAAAGCTATACTACATTATTACTATAAAATAGAATATTGGGAGTTTCCACAAGAGAATTTGACTCCTCCAATACCCGGCCGGGCAGATTATATCCATTATGTAGCCGATTTATTAAGCGAAAACAACTATGGCGAAGTTCCAACTGGAGATAGAATCACCTGTCTAGATATTGGAATAGGGGCTAGTTGCATCTATCCTATTATTGGGGTTGCCGAGTATAATTGGAAGTTTATTGGTTCTGATACAGACCCCAACTCTATAGATTGTGCAAACAACATTGTGAATAACAATGAAGCTCTTAAAGGTAAGGTAAACTGTAGGTTACAGCGCGACCCAAGAGATATATTTTATGGAATACTAGAGTCTCATGAGAGAATAGACATAGCTATATGCAACCCCCCGTTTCATTCGTCTATGAAAGATGCCCTAGAGGGAACTCGCAGAAAAGTTAAGAATTTATCTGGAGAAGATGCAGCAGAGACAATACATAATTTTGCAGGCGTTTCTAGTGAACTAATTTATGATGGTGGGGAGTATGAGTTTGTGCAGAATATAATTTATGAGAGCGAAGTATTTGCTAAGTACTTTTATTGGTTCTCAACTCTGGTATCAAAGCAATCTCACTTAAGTGGCATATATAAAACATTGCAAAAACTGGGAGCCAAGCAAATAAGAACAATTCCAATGGGAACAGGTAATAAATCTTCTAGAATTGTGCTGTGGACATTTCTCTCAAAAGTAGAGCAAAAAGAGTGGGCACAAACAAGATGGCCAAACAAATAACCTATTTAATTTACTACCTTTAGATTAATTAGCTCAATATATTGGCTCAAAATGTTATTATGTTAATTTGATAAATTATTGCACTATAACAACTTAAATAACTCGTATTATGAAAAAACCTCTATTTATTTTAACACTTGTTATGATAACATTTGCATGTAAACAAAAGGCAATAACAGTTATTCCTGAATGGGTTCCTTATGATGAATCTCAAGAGGTGGCCCAAAATGCCAATCATGAATTTGTGAAAATGCAATACAAGCGCATCCAATCACAAATTTTAGATAAAAATGATATGTGGAGAGATGTTGCACCCCAAATCAAGAACTTCTCAGAAGATGATTATCTACGGCTTCTACCTATGATATTAGAGCAGGATATACCCACTCTTCAATCTCATATAAAATTGGGCACTCTTACATACGAAGCGCTAACACAATGGTACCTATATAGAATTGTGAAGTTCGAAAATGATAAGAACACCACTCTTAATGCAATTGTGGCTATTAATCCAAATGCTGTTAGCGAAGCTCGTGAAAAAGATAAACACATGGCTGCAGAAAACCACCCTATTTATGGCATGCCAATTCTTGTAAAAGACAATATAAATGTAACAGGAATGCCAACTACTGCTGGGAGTCATTTTTTAAGAAATAACATGGCCTCCCATGCCTTTATCATAGAAAAGGCAAAAGAGAAAGGTGCTATTATTTTAGGGAAAACAAACTTAAGCGAATGGGCCAATTTCTTGTTTATTGGAGGGCCAAATGGTTTTAGCGCAGTAGGAGGTCAAACACTTAATGCCTATGGCCGTAGAGTATTTGATACTGGTGGTTCAAGCTCTGGCAGTGGCGTTGCCATGGCCGCTAACTATGCTGCGGCAGCTATAGGAACAGAAACTTCGGGATCTATTCTATCACCTTCGGGCAAAAGTTCACTTGTAGGGCTAAAGCCTACTCTGGGATTATTAAGCAGAAGTGGTATTATTCCATTAGCTAGCTCTTTAGACACACCTGGCCCAATGACCAGAAATGTAACCGACAATGCCATTTTGCTCTCTGCGATGAGTGGCGAAGACCCAGAAGATGTTGAAACAAAAGATAACCCCAAGGATATAAAATACCTAGAAGGTTTGGAGACGGCAACATTACAAGGCTTACGATTTGGCGTAAATAAAAACCTGCTGGCCGATTCTTTATATAAACTAAGTGTAGAAAAAATTGTTTCTATGGGAGGTATAGCAATTGAATTTGAGCCAATAAAAATAGACTTCTCTAATTTTGGCGACCTACTTAGTGCCGATATGGTTATTGACCTACCTAAATATTTAGAGAAATATGCCTCTAAAAACATTAAGTTGCGCACAATGAAAGAGATTGTAGTGTATAATAGAGAAGATTCTTTAACGAGAATTCCATATGGACAACAGGAATTTGAAGAGGCCTCGGTAATAGACTACAGCCCAAAAGAGTTATCACTATTAAGAGCAAGGTTGCAGAGCGAGGGCACACGCTTTTTTGAAACTCCTATGGCAGAGAACCAATTAGATGTAATTTTATCTATAGATAACTTTAACGCTGGCTATGCAGCAGCTGCTAGATTCCCATGCCTTATTATTCCAATGGGCTATACACAAACTGGGCAGCCAACAGGCATTACATTTATAGCTAAGCCTTTTGAAGAAGCCAAACTTTTGAAAATGGGATATGCTTTTGAACAAGCAACTAAAGCAAGAAAATTACCAGAAGAATATAAATAGCAGAATGGATAAGGAGAATGTTCGGCAAAATGATCAGATGAACAACCCTATGCATGGGGTTAAGTTGGTAACTGTTCTAGAATTTCTAGTGGAACACTTAGGATGGGAAAAGCTGGCAACTAAAGTTAATATCAATTGTTTCAAAAAAGACCCTTCAATTAATTCTAGCCTTAAATTTTTAAGAAAAGAGCAATGGGCTAGAGATAAAGTTGAAGAGCTTTATCTTAGGTTAATAAAGAAATTATAAATGCATTTATATGATAATAGACGTTCACACACACATTAATAATTACCATGAAGAAAAAGTTACTTCTCTAGAGAGTTGTCTTAATCTTTTAACTAACACCATGTTAGAGAATGAAGTAGATTATTCATTAGTACTGTCATCCTATAAAATTAATAAAAATAGACCAAGCACCAAACAAGTAGTAGAGGCTATAGAAGGGAGAGATAATCTAGGAGTGGTTTCGGGTATTAGTTTCCTAAATTATAATTATAGGGATATAAAGGAGATTAGCGATTACCTAGAGAGAGGCTTAATTAAAGGATTGAAGTTTTATCCAGGCTATGAACCATTTTATCCCCACGATAGCAGGCTTAAAGTGTGGTACGAAATGGCAATAGATTTTGATGTGCCTGTAATGTTCCACTCTGGCGACACATATGCTCCAACAGGAAGGGTGAAGTATTCTCATCCGTTACATATAGATGATGTAGCAGTTGATTTTCCGGATTTAAAAATAGTGATTTGTCACGTAGGGAATCCTTGGATTAAAGATTGTATGGAGGTTGTTTATAAAAATGATAACGTATATGCCGATATTTCAGGCTTAGTACTTGGCGATTTCTCTGAAAAATTTGAACGTTATATTAAAAATGACATTGAAGAGATGATCACATATGCAGGTGACCCTAATTACTTGTTATATGGAACCGATTGGCCAATATCTAATATGAAATCGTACTTAAAATTTATGGATCAATTAGAAATTGCCCCCGATAAAAAGGAACTAATTCTATGGAAGAACGCAGCTCAGTTATTTAAAATTGACGTTGAGAAATTTATAAAAAAGTCTCAATAAAACTTTTGATGGCGTTAAATATCATTTGCACGCCAATTGTCGCCACAATTAGTCCGAAAATTCTGATAAGTGGGTTCATTAAGTTAAAACGAGAGAGTACTTTGCCAATGGCTCCTGCATTAATCATAAAAAACAGATTTACGCCAAGAGCAACTATAATTGACAATGTGGTTATAACGGGACCATACTGTGCCGGAAAAGTAACTGCAGCTGTAATAGTTGCTGGGCCTGCAATCATGGGCAAAGCTATAGGCACAGTGGTAATGTCTTTTATTGACATTGAATCGTCTAGTTTGAAAAAAATCCTTTCTGCAATCCTGTTATCCCATTGAAAAATAAAACTACACCACAGGTAATTTGAAATGCAAAAAGTTCAATATGGAACACATAACTAAGCACTACTCTGCCAACTAATAGAAAGAAAAGCAAGATTGTTAAAGCTGTAAAGCTGGCCCTAATTGAAATTGATTTGGCAGATGCTTCACCAAATTGTTTTTGCAATGATGTAACCACAAAAACTTT
>CAZHHY010000103.1:0-6581 GCA_964532375.1 uncultured Muribaculaceae bacterium | reverse complement strand
CATTCACTTTATTCATAGAGATCATCCCTATGTTTTTGAATATCTCTTTCATTTTGGGGGTTTTACCCACTAAGAAATTATTGTCTGAGTCTATTTCTAACCTGCTGTTGAGAGTTGTAACATCTTGTAGGCCTTGGCTTATCTTTACAGAGTCTAAGGCTTTTCTAACAGTCTCTTTTAGAATATCTGGTGGGGTGGGTTTTTCTAAAAACTCAAACGCACCTTTTTGAATAGATTTAATAGTTAAGGCTACATCGCCATAGCCTGTGAGCATAATTACAGGAGTTGTAATTTTCATTTTGACAATTTCGGAAATTACCTCTAAGCCTGTTATACCAGGCATTTGGTAATCTGTAATTATAAGATCTGGTTTTTCAGATTTAATGTACTGTAAACCAACATTGCCATCTTCGGCCTCAATTACTTCGTAACCCTCTTTAGAGAGCGTTGCTCTAAAGATTTTCCTTATTATCTTATCGTCGTCTATAATAAGTATTTTTTCCATAAGCTTGCTGTTTTAGTCTAACTAAACAATAGTTTTGTAGTATTCGAAGCTATCGTTAACTACTTTCACAATTCTCTCTATAACTTTATCTAGATCAATAATATCTCTACTACCCTTGTTAATCCTTTTAAGGTCGTAAACTACACTTGTTACACCCACCGTAGTGAGCTCGGTAATCATTTTATGAGTAATCTTATTTAAGGAATCGTGATCTTTTTCTTGTCCCGCTCTCTCTAATTGAGAAAGTAAGATTGGCCCCTCTTCAAGAAATATTAAAAGAATCTCTTTTAATGTCTCTTTGTCGTCTCCAAGCATCTCCTTTAAAAAAGAGAGATCTGGAGTAGGGCTAGATGTGTTTTCATTGTTGTTCATACCAAGCAGTCTATTATAATTAATACCTCAATGAGTAATTAATTTATAAAAGTAATTATTTAAATTCATTTTTCAATAATACATTAAGAGCTTTTATGGTAGCTAATAACTGCCCATATATTGAAAAACAGAGCAAAACCGGTTAGTATCAATATCTCTTTTGTTAGTTGTCCCAAATGGCTGCCTTTAATAAAGAGCATTCGCATAACGTCTGTAAAGTGTTTTAATGGATTTAAAGCTGTTATAACTTGTGCCCACATTGGCATACTAGTTACTGGAGTAAAAAGGCCACTCATTAAAATCATTATAAGTATAAAAAAGAACATAATGAAAATGGCCTGTTGCATTGTTGCCGAATTGTTAGAGATAACAAGCCCCATACCCGATACTACAAGCATAAACAAAAACGAAAGCAAGTAAAATCGAGGGAACCCGCTCATAGGAACAATACCGTACATATATTTAGCAAGCAAAAGCGTACTTGTTAAAACAGTAAAACCTATTGCCCAGTATAAAATAACTTTAGCGCCAATAAAAGTATATTTCCCTACAGGTGTAACATTGATTTGCTCTATTGTACCACTCTCTTTCTCGGCAACAATATTTAATGCAGGTAAAAATCCAACCACAATTGTCAATAAAATAACAATTAGCGTTGGCACCATAAATAATTTATAATTCATTGCTGGGTTATATTTACTTAGAGTTATAATTTCTATCCCCTCTTTTTTAGGGGCTACAGCTCCATAATCCCGCGAAAACTCTTTTACTATAGTTGCTAAATAGGCGCTAGACATACTACCTCTAACTCCATCTACTGCATTGGCGGCAATAAAAACTTGTTGGTCTACTTTATTGATTAAATTCTTCTCAAAATCTTGTGGTATCTCAAGTATAATGTCAGATTTTTGCAACTCAATATGCTCCATTGCCTCTAAATAGCTTTGGGCATATGTAGTGTTAGAAAAATAGGTAGATCCCGAAACTTTATTTACCAGGGCATTAGAGGCTGCGCTATGGTCTGAATCTACTACCGATACCGATAGGTCTTTAACTTCTAAATCGGCACTCCAGGGCATTAACACCATCATTAATATGGGATAAAAAACTACCAGCAGTGGTAAGAATTTATTCCTTACAAATTGTTTAAACTCCTTTTCTAATAAATATCTTATCATCTATTCTAATCTGTATTTAAACTGTTTTAGACTAAGAGTTATTAAAGCAACTGCCATTACAGCAAGAGCAGCTAGCTCTGTAAGTACAGATTCTAGCGGGAGCCCTTGTATCATCAGCTTTTTAACAGCTAGTATATACCAAGTTGCAGGGACAAACTTTGTAATAAGTTGCAATAGATAGGGCATATTAGCAATTGGAAATATCATACCCGAAAGTAACATACCGGGCATCATAAGCGCCAATGCACTTATTAACATAGCTGCCACCTGTGAGTTTGTTATAGAAGAGATGAGCCAAAAGAGGCTTCCTGTTACAGGCACCCCAAGTACATATACAGAGAGTAGTAAAATTGTGATTAGGTTAATTACCGAGAGTAAAAAATATGGAACACTCTTAGATAGAATTATAAACATTGGCCTAATTGGCGATACTAGCAATATTTCCATTGTACCGGTCTCTTTCTCTCTCACAATAGATATAGATGTCATCATTGCACATATAATCATAAGAATGAGCCCCATAACACCTGGCACAAAGTTATATGAGCTTTTCATTTGTGGGTTATAGAGCAACTCAGTAGAGACCTCTACTTTGCCTGGAGCATCTGCCATTTGTGGTGCTCTTTGGGCAAGCGACTCGCCTATAATTGCCGAGGCATACATGAGTATTCCCGAGGCCATGTTAGGGTCAGACCCATCTGCAATTAACTCTATTTGCCCTACTCCCTCTTTAACCATTGTTTCATTAAAGTTCCTACTGTAATTAACAGTTAGAGCCGCTTTATTACTTTTCATAAGAGATTCAGCTTCGGTTGCCGAGACTCCGTTTTGTGCAAGTATAAAATATGGCGAAGATAAGATTCTGTGGTTAATCAAAGAAGCTGTCTCGTTAGGTTCGTTAGTGATAAAGAGCACTTTAACATCTTTAATCTCGTTAGTGAGTGCAAACCCAAATAGAATTATTTGAACAATAGGCATCAACAATAATATAAGAATGGTTCTCACATCTCTAGAGATATGAAAAAACTCTTTTTTAACAAATACTAAAAACTGATTCACTGCTGTTATATTATTTGACATTATTACTACTAAAGCATTTTACTCCCAAACATGCTTAGTGCCTCACTTTTAATTCTTTGCCAATTCATAAAAAACTCCCTCCATACTGTTGGCTCCGTACTTAGTTTTTAAATTTTGCGGAGTATCTATTGCCTCTATTACACCCTCTTTCATTATTGATACCCTGTTACAATATTCAGCCTCGTCCATATAGTGAGTGGTTACAAATACCGTTATTCCCTGTTGTGATGCCGAATATATTAACTCCCAAAATTGCCTGCGGGCTTCGGGTGCTACGCCTCCAGTTGGTTCGTCAAGAAATACAATGGCAGGGTTGTGCATAATTGCTACCGAAAACGCCAGTTTTTGCTTCCACCCTGCAGGTAAAGATTTTACCATTGTATTTCGCTCCTTCTCAAAGCCCAGGGTTTTTAGCATTTTTGCTGTAATAGTCTCTATATCTATACTTTTCATTCCATAAATGCCCCCAAAGAGGCGAAAGTTTTCCCAAACTTTAAGATCGTCATAAAGTGAGAACCGCTGGCTCATATAGCCAATGTTACGTTTTACCTTCTCTGGTTCAGTAGAAATATTAAAGCCGGCCACAGCTCCATAACCAGAAGTTGGCTTAAGTAAGCCGCACAGCATTTTCATTGCAGTTGTTTTGCCTGCCCCGTTCGCTCCCAAAAAACCAAAGATCTCTCCTTTTTTAACCTCAAAAGAGATGCTATTCACAGCAGTAAAAGAACCAAATTTTTTAACTAGGTCTTTTACTTCTATAATATTTTCAGTGGTTTTCAGATTCATTTATTCCTTAATTTTATTGTTTTTGGTGCTATTTATTTTTTTGGCTATTTAGTTTTATTGTTTTTGGTGCTATTTAGTTTTATTGCTTTTTAATTGTCTTTATATTGTTCTTGCCTGTAAGTTCTAATTAGAAGAGAGCTCTAAATAACAATCTTCTATGGTTGGGGCTGTCTCTTTTATTTGAAAAGAGGGGGCATTCATCTTCTTTAGTTCTTCCGATATTGTCTCAATTGTAGCTTGCACAAATGGCTTGGCCTCTTTGTTATCACTCTTTACAATGGTTATATGATGTTCTACACCAAATGAGTATGCGCTCTTTACAATTGGAATCTTACGCAACATATAGAGTAGCTCGGGCATATTCTCTCCACTTACAGCCAGTAGGGTGTTTTCAAAGGAAGAGATCATGCCCTGCGGGGTGTCGCAATTTAAAATCGAGCCCTCTTTAAAAAGAGCTATTCTGTCGCAAAGTAAGGCCTCGTCCATATAAGATGTAGAAACTACTATTGTAATGCCTTCCTTTTTGAGCTTATCTAGCATTTGCCAAAACTCCCGTCTAGAGACAGGGTCTACACCTGTGGTGGGTTCGTCTAAAAAAATAACATCTGGCTTGTGAACAAGTGCACAGCTCAATGCAAGTTTTTGCTTCATTCCTCCAGAAAGATCACGAGCCATACGTTTTCCAAAAGGGGCTATATCTTTAAATATGTTTTCTATTAAATAGTAGTTCTCTTTAATGTTGGCTTTAAATATTGATGCGAAAAAGCTTAGGTTTTCATCTACTGTAAGGTCTCCATAAAGCGAGAACTTGCCTGGCATATATCCTATTTTCTCTCTTAGTTTCTTAAAGTCTTTTACTACATCCATACCCAAAACCGTTACCTGCCCGCTATCTGGAATAAGCAAAGATGTTAGAATCCTAAAGAGGGTGGTTTTACCGGCTCCATCTGGCCCTGTAATTCCAAACATCTCTCCAGGGACTATCTCCAAGGAGATGCCCTTTAGAGCCTCTACCCTACTAGTAGACTTTAGAGAACCATAGCTCTTTGTTAAATTTTTTATTGAGACAGCCAGCTCCAGATTCATTATTATTTAAAAAAATTAATTAGTGAAATCAAAATAGTCTTTGGGTAATAGTTATGTCAAGCTTTAATCTAGGTTTAGTCTAACTTGAACTTAACATCGCCATACATGCCAAGTTTAATGTAGCCGTCGTTATTAACCTCAATTTTAACAGCGTAAACAAGGTTAGATCGGTCGTCTCGGTTTTGAATATTCTTAGGGGTAAATTCGGCCTCTTGCGAAATCCATACAATCTTACCCTGGTACTCTTTTGTATTTTCGCTATTAAAGCCTGTATAAACAGTTGCTGTGCCTCCAACTTTTAGTTCATTCACAATAGTGTTAGCGACATAAGCTCTAAGGAATACTGTTTCTAGATTGGCAATACGTAAAAGTGGTTGCCCGGTTCCTCTAAATTCGCCCTGTTTGGCATATGTAACCATTATTGTGCCTGCTATTGGTGCTTTTATTATACTCTTTTTTATGAGATCTTCTGTTTGAGCCACTTGTAACTCAATTGCAGCACCCTCTTTATCTGTAGAGAGATTCCCCTTTTCTAATGCACTTTTGCGTGCATCATACTCCTTTTCTAAAGTTTTGATATTGGCATTTATGTCGTCTATAGTTTTAGTATTTCCCACGTTTGCTTTAGCTAAAGCCTGTGCTCTAGCTCTCTCTTTTTCAAGATTTGTAATTTGCTGAATAATTGTTGCAAGTTGCTCACTAACATTGGCTCTACGTGCTCTTACCGCTTGATTCCCAACCAGTGATCTCATTTTTTGAAAGTGCAGCTGAACTGTATCTATGCAGCCTAGCACCTCATTTTGTGCTACTTGCATCCCTTCTAATGCACTAAATTCGGCAATTCTGCCAGTAGCTTCACTTGAAACAACCACCTCTGTTGCCTCGAACCTGCCCGAAGCATGTGGGTCTACTTTGCCATTGTTGCAACCAAAAAGTGCAGCTATAATTACCAGTACAAAGGCGCTGTTTTTTATTGTGGAGTAAGTTTTATCTTTCATGAATTTGATATATTAATTCTCACTAATTTAATACATTATCTTTTATTGTGCTTTATTAAAGTCATATTTAATGTGCTCTCTTTTATTGCATCTAATCTATTGATTCAAATTGTTTCTTAGGTCGCTCATTGCTTTGAGCAGTTCAATTTTCCTTTTGCCTAGCGCCAATCTAGCGGCATCTAACATATTTACCTCTTTTAGGTGCTCTGTAACCGAAGTTGCTCCGTTCTCTAATTTAACCGAAGAGCTCTCTGCTATTTTTTCTCTAATCGCAACCAACTGCTGGTCTGTTATAGACAACTCTTCAATTGACTCAATTTCACTTGTGATTGAGGCGTTTTTTAATCTAGTATTGTAAAGGAATGTCTCTTTTTGAGATTCAATTGATGCTCTTGCTGCATCTATTTTTCTCATGTCATTCTTCCTAGTATAAAAACCATCTAAGCTCCACGAAAGACTTATGCCACCAATATAAAAACTACTTGCCTCATGTTTAAGCATATTTAGCCCTGGCAACCCGTATCCAGCTTAGACAAATGCACCAATGTTTGGCAGCACGCGGTGATTTAGATAGAT
>CAZHHY010000102.1:0-6596 GCA_964532375.1 uncultured Muribaculaceae bacterium | reverse complement strand
AAAGTTGTCTTGAGGTACATGGCAATCGTTACAAGTTGTCCATGGTTGATGTGAGCTCTTTTGCCAAGATTGATAATAGGGGGCCATAATATGGCAGTTTACACATGCAGATGGGTCATCTGTAAGATAAGACCCCATCCTAGATACATATACCAGATAGAAGAATAGACCAAATGCAATACCCAAAAGTATTATAAGTGGAATCATTAGCTGTCGAGGGAAAATCTTTTCCATAGGCGCAAAGTTTAAGTCCTAACAAAAATAATCTTTTTTTCGATTAATCCAAAAAACCCTCTCAAAGCTATCTCGAACTTACTCATTACCAATGCTTTCTCCAAAGAACCTTGCGAAGCAAATTGCTCTGCTAAAGTTTCCTACCTAGACTGATCCCAAAATCTTTAATTTGCGATTCTTATCTATAAATCTAGATCAGGAAAGGACGGTTCACGGCTATGATTGCGATAGAATATCTCATTACCAACTACTTAACTTTACTAATACCCCCCTTAACAGCGTATTAGTAAAGTTAATCACCACTCTATAAGCTAGTTGTGTGAAGTCATCGCCGATTTTTTTTGTAGCGTTAAAATATAAGGTGTCTTCGACAATGATACCGCTTTGCGGGTTTCACTATGCCAGAGAATTATTTGCCGTGTGCCATTTCACGTAACGTACTCATTATGTAACGATTCACTTTCACTAATACCTCATATTAAGGTGTATTAGTGAAAGTGATATGCTTTATAGTCTGCTGTTTATAGCAAATGGCACTTTTAATGTGTAGCGTTTTGGTATCTAGGTACGTTTAGATAAAATAAGATATTTATATATAATATATTTATATTTATACTTGTATTTGTATATAATATATTTATAGCTCCTAATTTATTGATATTCACTTAAAAATATAGTAATGAAAAAATTGATTCTTGTTGTGGCGCTGGTAATCGCTGGCATGTTGCAAAGTTATGCTCAAAATAGAGATGTTAAGCCTTTTGAGCTGGAAGTAGCTATTGGGTTTACCACTGCAGGTGAAGGTAATTCTCACTGGATCTATTCAAAGAGAGATAATAGAGATGGTCCCTTCTTTTTAATAGAACCTAGATTCAATATCCCCAATAGCTCATTCGATGTGA
This sequence comes from uncultured Muribaculaceae bacterium, assembly GCA_964532375.1. Classification (GTDB taxonomy): domain Bacteria; phylum Bacteroidota; class Bacteroidia; order Bacteroidales; family UBA932; genus Bact-08. Next base: position 5,460 of record CAZHHY010000102.1, on the reverse strand, counting down.
GCGCTCAGCTTAGTTTTGGTGCTTTTAGAGCACAACATGGTTATGTAGGGTACGATCTCTCAAATTTCACAACTATTGCAGCTTATTCAAATTACAACTTCAAAGAGTGGAAACATGCCTCTCTGTTTGCAGGTTGTGGTCTTGGGTATGGCAATTATAAGATGCATAAAGAGTTTATTCCAAGCAGCTATAAAAGCTCACTCTTTTTTGCTCCTAGAGTGGGCATAGAGGTTTTAAACCATTTAAGGCTAACCATAGACTACAAGCTTATGCAGCATAAATACCTCTCCAACTTGAATATAACACTAGGCGTAGCATTTGGCGGAGGCAAGAAGTAAACTTTGCCAAAAAAGCAAAACTCGGCAAACAAAATGCACCTCTGCTAACAAAGTGATGCCATGTGAGCAAAAAGTAATCTCGGCCAGCAAAATCTAGTAACCAGTTTGTGCCTCTAGTTCAATTGCAGAGATGCCTGGGTCCATCCATTTTGGGGCGGGTGCGTCTTTTAGGTAGTGGTCAAAAAACTGTTTCATTCTTATCTGGAAGTCGGCTTTGTTTTTCATTTTTTGAGGCCAGTGAATCTCTCCAGTATAGTTGAGCATCCAAACAGGTTTACGAAGTCGCTTAAGAGCAACAAAATATTCTATACCTTGATACCAAGGAACATGGCCATCGTTATCGTTATGCATAATTAGAATAGGAGTGGTAACTTTATCCATTGTAAAGAGCGGCGAATTCTCCATATAGCGCAGAGGCGATTCCCAAGGTGTTGCTCCAATTCGGCTCTGCTGATGTTCATATTGGAAAGATCTATTAATACCAGTCCCCCAGCGAATCCCACCATAGGCACTAAACATATTAACCACAGGCGCACCAGACTCTATTGCAGCAAACAATGTTGTTCTAGTGGCCAAATAGGCAACCTGATAGCCACCCCAACTGTGTCCTTGAGCTCCAATTTTCTTAGGATTTACAAAGCCCATCTCAATCACTTTGGCAATACCTGGCATAACCGCATTAAAGGCACTCTCTCCAGGGTAGCCATCTTTGTAAACAATATCTGGGTTAAAAATCACATAACCGCTACTGTTGTAAACGTGGTAATCTATTGTAGATCTATGCGCTTCGGGAGTTCGGTGGGAATGAAAATTATCGGAATTTCTATCATAGAAGTTAACTATCATTGGATATTTAAGCGAAGGGTCAAAATTTTCTGGTAGGTACAAAACTCCCTCTAGTTCAACGCCGTCGTGAGATATCCATTTTATAAGCCGAGCTGTTCCCCAAATAAAATTCTTTTGTTGTGGGTTGGCCTCGGTAATAGGAGTAATCTTTTTGAAGTTATTGTTAGTGAAAAGTAGATCTGGAAACTCTTCAAAGGACTCCTTAGTGAAAATATATGAGTCGCTCTCTTTTGCTTTAATTGGAGTATTGAGCATAAAATCACCCTTATACAAAACCTCTGGAGTAGCAAGCATATTAGAATTGTTAGTTAAAACTCCAGTGCTATTAACTGCTAGCTTTGAACTGCTTACTAATTTATCTGAACTATTAACTACTGGTTTTGAAGCGTTTCCTAATTTTTCAGGGTTAATAACTATTGATTTCAAGTAGTTAGATAACCCTGTGGCAGAGTAGTAGCCGTAGCCTTTAGTGGTGTTATCGAAGCCGCTAAGTAACAGTGGGCTAGAGAGATCTATAAACTCTTCTAAAGGATTGGTTTGAATATATCTATAGGTGATTTTATTTGCACGCCCATTCAGAGTAAGATTCACAGGAAGCTTTTTGCCCATAGGGTCTACTGCCCAAATATTGTAACGGTCGTATATTAAAAACGCATTATCGTCTTTACTCCACCCAGCAAATGAGTATGAATCTGGCCAGTCTGGAACATCGTTCTGCTGGTCAAAAGCAGCAATTTGCGAGGGCCCAGCAACCAAAATCTTCTCTTTACTCCCTAACGAATAGGTAAACCAAGCACTATCTGGCGCACTATACCAAAAAAGAAATTTACCAGCAGGTGAAACCCTCGGCATGCCATCTACTCCCTCAAGAGCAAATAGGCCACGTTCCAAATAGGTGTCAATTATATGAACATCAAATTTAGAACGGCCAGTCCACATCTGCTCTAGACGGTAATTTTTATCTGAAAGTGCTACAACTAATTGCGAATTGCCTTTATCTACCAACATAGTACTGGTAACAAAGTCATTGGCAATTTGAAACCAACTCCCCTTTTCAAAGTTATAGACAGCCAAATAGCTTGCATTTAAATCTCTCTTTTTTCTAGCCAACTGCTCGGGAAACTGAACCTCTTCTTTCCAGTTCCAAATATTCACTTCGGGAAAATCTTCTTTAGAAATTGTGGTATCCTTTTTAGGCTTCTCAATCTCTAACCCAAAATATAATTTAGAACCATCTGGCGAGAAAATAAGCTCTCTATTTTTAGAGACGCCACTTGCAACCTCATTAAGTTTCCCAGACGCATCCTCTACAAACAATTTATCCTTTGCAACAAAAGAAGCAACAGCCCCATCTTCACTTAAGGCTAATAACGAAACTGGCGTACTCCCCCTCCACAAAGTATCAACTACAAAATCTCCCGAAAAAGAATTTTCTGTGACAGAATATTTAATAATTGCACCGTTTTTATTAGCAGCGTCTCTCTTTTCCACTCTGTCTCTCTCTTTCACAGCTGCACTTTTTTCTGTAATAACTGTGTTTATCTCTTTTACAATTACCTCTTCTTTTTTAACAATCGCATCTTTTTCATAAACAAGAACAGCATTTTCATTTTTAGATACAGTATAGGCCGAGGCTTTGCGCGAAAGAGTTTTAAGGGCAATGCCCAGCGAACCCATTGCAAGCGTAGAGTCCTGTTTATAGACTAATAAAACAGAATTGTTATTTTTGCCTAAATTGAAGGTTTTTACACTATCAATTACAGTTTGTCTACCGTCTTCTATGGAATATATATGCACAGCAGATTTTTTCCCGCTCTCTCTCTTAAATATTAGAAAATCCGAACCACTGCCAAATTGCACGTTAGAAGAGGAGTCTGCGCTAAAAAGCTCTTTTCCATTATTGTCATATAACCTTACCGTAGAAGAGCCTTTCCACGGCTCCAACTTTACCGCTATATAAGAGCCATTGTTGCTAATAACACTCTCTGTAATTCTATTCCATTTAAGAACATCATTTACAGTAATCTCATTTTTGGGTGAGAGAATTTCACTCTTGGATTGAGCCTTAGATTTTGAGCTCTTTTCTCTTTTTTGAGCAAAAGAGAGTGAGCTTACGACTAAAAAAAGAATAGTTGCAAATAATATTTGCCTTGTTTTCAAGCTCCAACTTATTGATTTTATACTTTTAGGTAATGAGTTCATCTGTATAGTTTTCATACTTTTATCTATTACTTTAATACTCTTATATAACGCTTTTACACACCAATTTAATTTAGAATCATACTAAAATAACTTTGTTAAAATACAGAGATTCCAATATCTGTTGTGAACTGTTCTAGTGTCTCTATTCCCCTGTATGAATTGCCATTGGCGTTAAGTTCCGGGCTCCATACCGCTATAGATAATTTGCCTGGGAGTATTGCAATAATGCCACCACCAACACCACTTTTACCAGGGAGACCTACTCTGTAGGCAAAATCGCCAGATTCATTATAGAGCCCACAAGTGAGCATAAGCGCATTTAGCCTTTTGGCAGTTCTAGAAGTAACTACTCTTTGCCCCGTTGCTGGGTTCACCCCACCATTGGCAAGAAACAGAAAAGATTTTGCCAAAGTAAGAGTGTTCATACTAATACTGCACTGGTTACAGTAAATATCCATAATAGTTTCTATATCATTCTCTATAGTTCCAAAGCTTTTCATAAAGTTGGCCAATGCCAAATTTCTAAATGCAAACTCTAACTCAGATTGTGCAACCTCTTTGTCGTAATATGTATCGTGGTCTCCACTAGTCTCTTTTACAAAATCTAACACTGCTTTCTTGGGTTTATCGTAAAGGCCCATTAGCTTATCTGTAACCACTAGCGCTCCAGCATTTATAAATGGGTTACGCGGAATTCCTTTCTCTTGCTCTAGCTGAATAAGAGAATTAAAAGAGGTTCCCGAAGGTTCTCGGCCTACAAAATCCCATAAACTGTCTTCCAAGTGCTTGCTAGCCATTGCAAGGGTAAACACTTTAGAAATACTTTGAATGGTAAATCTCTTGTCACTATCTCCAATAGAAAACTCGCCACCATCTAAATCGCATACAGATATTGCGTATTGATTGGGGTCTATCTTAGAGAGTGCAGGAATATATTGGGCAACTTTGCCCTTTCCCGTGTGGTGCTTGAGAGATTCATAAATATTAGTAACAGCATTTTCGTACAACATAGTTGCTTTTTTAAAATAAAAACTTTGCTAACAAAGATATACAAATTAATTTTTACAAAAATATCTATCAATAAAGTTATCTTTTGTGTAAACTAGAGAGATAAATGCTATAACTTAGCGCAATAGAAAATGAAATTGTAACGGAATGAAAAATTATAGGCCAATAAATGCAGAAGAGATTGCAGTACTTAAAAAGCAACGGTGCCGTTGTGAAAATTGGGACGATGTTATGGTGCACCCTAGATTCAATCCTAGATATGTGAAAGAGACTTCTCTCTCGGGTAAAATTTACTTGCCTGTTTTTGAGAAAGAGTTGGTTTTTCCAGGGGGCATTACAAAAAGGCCTGGTATTTATAGGGCTAGGTTGCACAACGTAATGGTTGGAGATAATTCCTGCATCGAAAATATTCACAACTATATTGCCAACTATAATATAGGTAGTGAGTGTATAATTGAGAATGTAGATAGAATTGTTACAGACAAATTCTCTTCTTTTGGAAATGGTACCGAGGTTGCTGCTCTAAACGAGAGCGGGGGTCGCGAGGTGCTTATAAATGACAAGTTAACGGCTCAATTTGCATACATTATGGCTCTTTATAGGCATCGAAAAGAGGTGATATGTAAAATGAAAAGTTTAGTGGAATTTTATAGTAAGAAGCACTCATCTAGTACGGGAGAGATAGGAGACAATGTTACTATTATAAATACCGGGTTAGTTCAATGTGTAAAAATTGGGAACAATACTACAATAGAGGGTGCACTTTTACTAAGCAATGGCACTATTAATAGTAATGTACACGACCCTGTATATATTGGGCACGCTGTTTATTGTAAAGATTTTATAATCTCTTCGGGTGCCAGTATAGATTCTGGAACCACTATTGAAAAGTGTTTTATTGGCCAGTCTACTATTTTATGCCGAAACTACTCTGCAGAGCACTCTCTCTTCTTTAGTAACTGCCACGGACAAAACGGAGAAGCAGCTTCAATTTTTGCAGGGCCCTACACTGTAAGCCACCATAAATCTACTCTTCTTATTGCTGGGCTATTCTCTTTTATGAATG
>CAZHHY010000101.1:0-6670 GCA_964532375.1 uncultured Muribaculaceae bacterium | reverse complement strand
CAAATTTAAGGACACCTGGAAAGTCCTACAATACGTATTTTATCGGATGCTTACTATTAATTTAATACTACACAAAGATAATAAATCTTGCATTATTACCAAAGCTTTTCAGTATTTATTATACTGATATATGAGATATATGCAGTTATTAAGAGCTGAGTAATTATTATCAATAAAAATTGAATTATGGACAGCAATAATATACTAGAAAAAATGAACTCTTTAAGGTTAAATAGTATGCATAACCTCTACAAGAGCGTGTCAGAATCGAGCCAAACAGAATCAGTTACAAATGAAGAGCTGCTTACTCTGTTAATTAATGCAGAATGGGACCACAAAGAAAACAATAGAATAGATAGATCTCTCAAAGAGGCTAAGTTTAGATATCATGCAAATATAGAGAAGATTAGATATGACAACGAGAGAAAATTAGACAAATCACTAATAATAAGACTATCTGAATGTAGTTATATAAAGCAGGCCAAAAGTATACTAATAACAGGTTTAACGGGTTCTGGTAAGAGCTATCTCTCTTGTGCTTTAGGGTTACCAGGCGTGTTATAAAGGGTGCAAAGTAGCTTATTATAATGCTCAAAAGCTATTCGCCACATTAAAAAGCTCAAAAGCAGATGGCACTTATTATAAGTTACTCAATAAAATAGCTAAAAGAGATCTTTTGATCATTGATGACTTTGGGTTACAAGTATTAGATGATATGGATCGTCTGGCTCTATTAGAAATAATGGAAGATAGATATGGATTAAAATCTACTCTAGTTAGTTCTCAACTGCCTGTAAAAGTGTGGTATGACACAATAGGAGAAAGTTCAGTTGCCGATGCAATACTCGATAGACTTGTTAGTGGAGCTTTCAGATTAGAATTAAAAGTAAATAAATCACTCAGAGAAGAGTCTTAATATTATAAAATTTTATGCAAATTTGCCATCGAAGTAAGAAGCTGTGACTGGACCAGCATCATCCAGTAGCGTGGTCCTGCATTAACAGTATACACAGTTTACCAATTAAACTGAATTCCAACCGATAGCTTAGGTAGTTCTGGCTGAACCTCCAATGGATTAAACATATTTGTTAAGCGGTATCTTACGTAAAGAGAGTAGTCTCCTTTAGTAATTGCCCCATATAGACCTGCTTGCAAAGGATTGAACTTAGAGCTATCTCTATATTTGTATTTATTAGTTTTCCCACCAAGCTCACTCTTTACAATATATCTTTTACTAAAAGAGAAATCTACGTATCCTCCCAAATCCAAAATAAAAGGGTTCTTTTTAGGAAATAAATAAAACCTATTGACAAGGCCTGTTCCAATATTATCAGATCTAAAGTACTCTTTCTTAACCATCCCTGGTACATTATGGACTATAAGATTGTTTTGTGCTGCATCTCTTAGTTTGTAATTATAATAGGTGTATTGAAAAGTTGTGCCTATAGCATATCCTCTAGATGGTCTGTAAAAATATTTATAGCCCATCTCAATAGTATTTATTCTTCCATAATGAATATCTATATAATCTTCTCTGTTTACTGGCATCATAGTGCCAAGTCCAAAGAAAAACTCGTCGTAACTCCTTGGGTACTTTGGTCTAACACTTACTTTACCCAAAGCATTCACATAGCTATGTGAATTTATCTCAAGAGTATCTTGTTTTTTCACTGTAATTGGAGATTGAACCGAAATCTCTGCTTGGCCAATCTTTATAGTCCTTTGTGCATATATAGTGTTGGTGCCAGCATACAAAGTGGCAGCAAATGCAAAGATTATTGTAAAATATTTAATACTATTTGTTTTCATATATTTAAAAAGATTATAAAGAAGATTATATTTAAAAAAATTGTATTTAAGAAGATTATATTTAAGGAAACTAACTTAATGTGAATTATATTTGGCTAAACTGCAATACAATAAATTTCATTTGATTTTAATTTCGCCAGAGATAGCTGCATTAATGACCGATTTGTCTATTTCTCCAAAAATAGATATAACCGAAAATTCTTTAGAGCCAGTCGCTAAAAACAGTAATACTCCTTTTGTACTCTGAGTTATATACATTTCCAATAACTCTTCATTATCCTTTATCCTAACTATTTTATTTAGCTTCTCTTTCTCAATAAGGTTGTCAAGATCTTCTCTGAGCAACTTACTCAACGGAATTCCATTCTCCATCGCAGAAGATTTGATAGTCAAAATCCTTAATTGTGATATTTTAGATAGTAACTCCTTTGTAGAGACATCTACATTAGAGCCACCTGCTAACTGGAGCAGAGCAGGAGAAACAAGAATAGACTCAACGTTTTTCTTTTTCTCATATTTGTCTAGTATATCATTGACCTGTTTCACCTGACCAATCATCAATATTGGAAAGATAATAGCTATCATTATTGTCAGTACTCTTTTCATTATCCTAATTTTAATTGTGATTATAGTTTGAGTTAAAGCCGAGTTATTATTAAGACGACTAACTTATGGATTTTGTTTCAAAAGTTTTTCCATAGAAGACAACGGCGAGATTGCATCCCCCACTCTACTAAGATTTTCTAGCTGCTCATTACTCTGCTTATACTTGTTTAGCATATAATTAAGATGAGACAATTGCGACTCTGCCAAAGAGATAGCCAACTCATTATTATTAACATTCACACCATCTACTATCAACTGCAAAGAATCTCTCTTGCCTGGTAAGAGAGTGAGCATAAAAACAATAACTGCAGCAGCAGCTACGCTTATAAGCCACCTAAACTTAAGTGACTTACGTTTAAAATAAATACTTTTTATAGAAGAATCATTTATAGAAGAATCATTTTCTATTAACAAAGTATTTTCGATGCCATTAATCATAGCTTGCCTCTCATTGGAGAAAGCATCAAAAAGTTGTTTATATATAGTAAATTCACTAGCCACTTCGCCAGCAAAGTAATCTCTAAGTTTCTGCTCTTCTTCTAATGTGGTGAGTGCTTCAAAATATTTATCCAAAATATCTCGAATACATTTATTGTCTATTGATTCTACTGATTCCATTGATTCTAGTAATTTTGGTGATTCCATTGATTCTAGTGATTTCGGTGATTTTGCTTGCATCATTTACAGATCAATTGTGCTTGAGTTATGCATAAGTTTTTCTCTTATTTTTTGTCTTGCTCTAGAGAGCAATGTTCTCACATTACCTTCTGATGTCTCTAAAATAATAGCAATTTCTGAAATCTCATATCCCATTATATCTCTAAGGCGAATGGCTAACATTTGATCTTTGGGAAGTGCATCTATATATGATAAGATGTTTGCAAAACTATCTTTACTCTCGAGAACTTGAGCAGGATCATTTTTGTCATATACTTGGAAGGTGGGCTTAAGAGACTCCATATTGTTCTTCTTAAGCTTAATATAGTCTAGACAAACATTCCTTAATATTTGAATAGTGAGAGCCTCTGGGTTTCTCACCTTCTGCTCATTATTAGATTTCCAAAGTTTAACAATTGCCTCCTGCACCATATCTTCGGCAGTTGAGGCACCATCTCTCACAAAGCCACTTGCAAAGTGAATAAGCCTCGGCCGAAGCCTATCTACTAAATTATTAAACTCATGACTTGTCATTCCAGATATAAGACGAACTCCTTGCAAAATTGTTACAAATAATTGTATTTAAAGAAGAAAACTCCCTTTTATTTAAAGAGAAAAAAATTCTCTTTTGTTTAAAGTGCTCATAACTAGAATTATCGTGATAGCTTTGGGAAAGCTCCACTAAAAAATGAAATTCAAGCCTATGTTGAGACCGTTTGTGCCGTCTCTTTTATCGAAGGGTTTGCCCCACTCGGCAGAGATTATAAAGTTGCGGTTCATAACTGCTTTGAAGCCGAGGCCGGCACTCATATGCAGAGCTTCTTTGCCTCCTCCATAAATAGGTAATGCGCTCAATGTCTGCATAGTCTCCTTTTTATTGTACTGCACAACACGGCCTGCATCAAAGAAAGGATTAAGAACCATATACCAGTTTTGGCCTAAAAAAGGAAAATAGGCAAATCGATACCTCAACTCAATATTTGTCCACGCAACTCCAGCACCTACAACACGGTTTCTTAATACCCCTCTTATTGTATTAAGGCCCCCAAGCCCCTCATTGGTTATTTGACGATAATAGAGAGTAGAGATATTCTGCAACATGTAAAAAGGTTGCTCACCATAAATAGTGCCTTGCCAAGAAGCCTTGGCTGCAAAGGTTAGTTTTTCTCCCAAGAGTGGAATAAAACCCGAGGCCGAGAGAAAGGCCTTTCCATAATTCTCGCTCCCTCCGGCTGTTAGTGAATAAAGCGTAAGCAACTCGGCCTTAAACCCTTTATAAGGGTCTGCTTCGTTGTCCCTTGTATCGTAGACCGCTCCTAGCTTGAGCTCGACAACATTCCCTCCTTTTTTCTCATTTTTATCTATTAGCCCCGAAGCAACATATAGGTCATACAATTTAAAATCATCTTTATATTTCTCCAACTTAACTGAACCTGTTTTGTAACCATAAAATCCAATACCCGCTACCCAGCTTAAGTTGCCGCTTAACCTACCCTGAATATCCAAAGTAGACCTAAAAAGATTTCTATCGAACTTATAGAAAGCATCGCCATAGGCTGGATTATAGGGAGACATATAGCCATTGAAGCCGTAAAAATCCATCATTCTGTCTGTCAAATAGCTAACGTCTGCCGTTACTCTAAATCCCGGAATAAGATACCTAGAGTCATAAAAGAGATGATATACTCCCGATCCTTTAGTATAGCGCGAAACCTCAATATTGAACTTATGAAGATACTCGGGATACCGGGAACCATTGCCAAAGTAAAAAATATCGCATAGCGCACCATATTGAAAGCCTAGGTCGCTATTGTAGCTTACTGCAGGCAGAGGTCCAAAGTTCCACCCTTTTTTCACTTCTTGAGAAAAGAGAGGAATAGTAATTTGGGAGGTGCTAATTAACGTAAAGATTAGAAAAAATAGTGCAATTGAGTTTAATCTTGAACAAGTTTTCATTGTAAGGTTTTTTTGGAAAAGATTAATGTAGTGATTATAAGATTAAAGCTAAAATATATCCTAGATAGTTGCCAATCGCATACCCTACAAGGCCTACCGTTAAGCCAGTAATAATAACACTTCGGTTTTTCATTGCAGTTGCAACTAAAGGTACAAATGGAGGAGAGTTTATCAATGAAACCGAAGAGATAAGAACAGTATCTGCATCTAGCTTCATAAATTTTGCAAGAATCAGCTGAATTGCCAAAGATACAAAGACAACAAAGGCAATGTAGAGCAACAAATAAAAACCTCCCGAAAGATTTAGCTTACTAAGATTGGCCATAGATGCTACCACTATGCTAAAAACATATACCAAATACATTCCAGCATCGTAACTCATCTTTATCTCTCTTACTTTTTTAACAAACGAGGCGGCTATTCCTAGAGTAGTTATTGTTAAGATAACTGTAACCATTTGAATATCTTTTGGAAGAATAAGTGAGAGCCCACCTGCAATTACAAAAATCAATAATGAAAGCAAAATAGCACCACTTAGGGGTTTAAGATTACAGCGCTTGAAAAAATCTTTATATGGTTGCTCTTCGGGAATTTCTATGGGCATCTGTTTGTGTTGGGGAGTTCCATTTCTAGGCTTATACCAAAGAATCTTTCTAAATAGCTTTATTCCAAACGAGAGCACAAATGTTAAATAGAGGAGGCTAATTGCCATATCGTAAGAGTGAATCATTATATAGATTTCATTTGGAACCCCAAGCATTATCTTAATTGCCGCAAGATTTGGAGTACCACCTGTGTAAACCCCTGCAAGCATCCCCGATATGTTATTCATCTGCTCGCCAAAAACAGGATCGCTACCTAGCACAGAAGAGAAAATTAAATGCCCTCCCACAACTGCAATAACAACAGCTGCTAAACCAGTTAAAAGAGTTAGAATAGCGTTTTTAATATCCCAATGCAAAAAATTACATGAGAAAAGCATAAGAGGTATTGCCAGAGGAATTATTATGGTAGTTATAATGTCCTGAACCTCATTGGCTCCTATTGGAATAAGCCCTGAATTCCCCAGTAATATTCCTATTAGATAGAGCAAAAGAACAGGCCCTATTTTTTTAAGAAACTCATATTGATTGCATAATTTAAGAACTAATGCTGGTGTAAAAAGATAGATAAAGACTAAGAAATAGATCATAGTTGAAGTTTCATTAATTATTACTTTAGTTATACTCTTGCTCGTATAAGATGTCTCCCTCCTTCCCTCTGCGAATTTGAACACTAGGGTTGTCAAAAGTACCAGTAATGGTAATAGGTATACCAATAATACCCAAAGGAGGTAACCCCAATCTCATTTTGATATTTAACTTTCCATCTAGCGTGGTTTGGCCTTCGAATCTTGGCCTAAAGCCAAAAACTCTCATACGAGTTCTTTCAATTGTAACAATATTATTTTTAATTGAAGTATTAATCAGTACAGATTTAAGGTTCGGGTTATTTAAACTATCTCTCCCGGTAGCTTTAGATACAGCCCCTAATATCTTTAACCCCTTAACATTTACATTTTCCAATCTAATAAATCCCTTACCTTTTACCGAAGGGTATATAGGCATCATTAGAGAATCTAATATTGTAGAGATATTATAGT
>CAZHHY010000100.1:0-6847 GCA_964532375.1 uncultured Muribaculaceae bacterium | reverse complement strand
CATCTATTCTTTAGTAAATCTATTTTAATTAAGGTTTCAATTATAAATTATGTGCTCCTTAGGTGCTTAGCTTAATCTTCTACAAAGGAGTTTGGAATAATAGCTGGAAAAACATCTTTTTCTCGCCAGTATATCCAACGCTAACACCCAACGAAAGAGGGTACGAAATGGTTAATAAGTTAAGGTCTAAGACTAAATCACTGCCTATAGAATATAAATTTTCTGGGCCAAGCATAGATTCGTTTCGGCAATAACTAACAAAAGGAGTAGCTCTAAAACGTTTTATATAAAGCAAATTTGTTAGCGAAACGTCTCCTGTATATATAGGCATAGCATATTGGGCATTTATAGAGGCTGCCCATTTGCTAAGCCTATCTAAATATCCCAGAGGGAAAGAGATTGAATTAGACATTAAATAGTTCTTACCCTGGGTAAATTGTTTTTGTATCCCTGCAAAAACTCTTATACCATGCCCTTGAATTACTCCTGGAGCATACATATATATAGATGAATATAACATTGTCCCAAAGTTTTCACCCGAAAACGGTAGCCCAGAAAAAAGAACATTCATTCCATACCCTTTACGAGGGAAAATATCTCTATGAGCCATATTAAGCACACTATATACGCTCACTCCCGCACTCATATAGTGATAGTTAGAGAATTTTTTATTATCATATGAATAGTAGGAATCATTAGTATGGCGCCATAAAATGCGAGGGACTACTCCTCTACTCCACCCTCCTTTGCTAAAGTTTAACGGCAAATACATCATTATTTGGGACTTGACAAACGGAGTCCCAGTAATAGTATCACTTTTTTGAACTAAGCGCCCATTTAAAGCTCTCTCTAAAGTAAACTCTTGCCTATCTCTGTCGTTAATATCGCTTTTCACCTCTATTACAGGGTACAAGCCTTCGTATGTAAATTTAAAATGAGCCGAGTGAAACCCATTGTGCCATGAATAGCCTGCCATTGCATAGGCAGTACTTAGGCTATTCTGGGAATAGATAGTAGCTCCCAAAGAGGCTAGTTCATAACTGTTTTCAAATGAAAGCCGCTTAATGTTATCTATGTTGTAATAGAGAGGCGCCCACGAATGAACCTTAAAAAGGTTAAGTCCCTTCCTGTATCTCTTTGAGTCATACCCTGTTTGCTCTGGCACTTTTAAGGTGTCTGCATTAAAGCCAGCCTCTTTAGATAGGTCTTGCGCAACCACATTTACATATGGAGCTTTAAATGAGCTAGGTTGGTTTTCTAGGTTGCTCTTTTGAAATATAATAAGGTCGTACCCATTTTTAGAAAAATCGCTTATTATAACAGAGCCATCTGATGTTAGTAAGTAGCTAGATATCCCAAACCGCACATTGGTAGTTTGAGTTATCTGACCATTATATAGATTGTAGTTATAAAGATTTTTAACACCATCTAAATCAGATATAAACCACAACCTACCGCTCTGTCTGTCAAATGAAAGATCACTAATTATCTTTTGTGTAGGCTTTATTACCTCTCTCCACTCATCGGCTACTAAAGCAAAAATTGCATTCCCAGTATCGCAAGTCGCATTTACAAAAATATATTCTGCTGGTTTACCAATTAACTTAGAGTAATATTTGAGTTTCCCAAAAGCACTCTCTTTGAGCCTATATCCTAGAGGTGAATCAATCTCCTTGATTTCATTCATTCCATCAATGGAGTGCATAACAAGAGACGAGCTCCCATCTATGCTATAAGATACTGCAAGCAAGGTGTCTCCAGAAGCAGAAAATGAGGGATTAAAGTACCTTTTGCCTTTGGTTAGTCTTTCAGTAACGCCAGTCTCTATATCAAATGAGAAAATATCAGAGAAACTCTCAAGCTCCCATCTAGTGCTCCCAATATATTCTGTCCAATATATCTTACCGTTGGCAATTTTTAATGGAGAGCTAATTATGCCCACATATTTAATGAATGACTCTTCTCTATTTTTCTGTACAGCAACCAAGCGGTTAGTCATATTTAAATCGCTCTTGAGAGAATAGGTAACTCCATTGTATTCTACTGGATATAGATATTTTGTGTGCTCATTTTTTCTTTGAGCAATTGCTTCAATATTATTCAGGTATGTCCCCTTAGTAAAAGGAGATCTTAATGAATCATCCCATCTCCATTCTTCTGTAAGAGCTATCTTTAGTGCATTGAAGTTCTCTCTTTTAGAAAGACCGGTATATTTTTTATACCCTTTACCAGATGCTTTTAAATCGTAAAAGTGAGAAATTACATAATCTGTAACCTGCCCTAGGTAGTAATAATTATTTGCACGCGAGCGTACAAATGAACTGTACATATATCCAAAGCTATATACATTGGGCACATAATCTTTATAGGAGCCCATTGTCCATCTATTCCAGCTTCTGTAATCTCCATCTAAGAACGCAGCTTTATAATAGATAAGATGGTCTGGGTCTCGCCCGCGGCCGGCTCCAGAAAGTTCGGTTTCGGTAACTACAGCGTCTCCCTCTAATGTCCATTGACTCATAAAAAGGCCTATCACCCAACTTAAAGGCTTGAATATCCCTTTCTCAAACTTAGAAACTTGGCCTACGTGCCTCAATTCGTGAGCAATAAGATGTTTTTCCCAACTATTTACATAATGATCGTTGGCAGGTGGTATTGTAAAAAGTTCTACTCGTCTTGGAGCTAACCCCACCATTCCATTGCTCATAGCATTGTAAGGATGCAGTATCACATCTATTTTTCGAGTTTTAACATTTAGGGATTTTTGTACCGGTTCTTTAAGGTTGTCTAGCAACCAAGCATATCTTTTAGCAAGAGAATCAATTTCTTGAGGGTAAATAACTCTGAAATTTGCACTCTCTGTATAGCTCCATTTTGCTCGGCCCGGATCGGTCCCTAAAGTGAAAAATTGAGCCATCAAGTTATTCGTTAAAAATATAGGGCTCAAAAATAACAATGAACTATATATCACCTTAGTTATGTGGTTTTTCATTTGTAATACCCCCTAAGCTCAGAAAAATTAATTTCTGCTAAGGTAATAAAAGCAATTATATTTTTATAAGGTTAATTTTATGGGTTATATTTGCGCATATAAAAAATTAGTCGAAATTCGATGAGTATTATTTTTCAAATTCTCAAGATATTAGGTTCTCTAGGGTTATTCCTATATGGAATGACTCTCATGAGCGAATCACTCCAAAAAGTAGCAGGCGACAAAATGCGAAGCATTTTGGCAGCAATGACATCTAACTCTTTAAAGCGGGTACTTACAGGCGTATTAATCACTGCAATTATACAATCTTCTAGTGCCACTACCGTAATGGTAGTAAGCTTTGTAAACGCAGGGCTACTAACCCTTGCCCAATCTGTAGGTGTTATAATGGGTGCAAATATAGGTACTACCGTTACAGCTTGGATAATTACACTACTTGGGTTTAAAGCAGATATCTCAATTATTTCTATACCTTTAATAGGAATAGGGTTCGTTTTAATGATGTTCAAATCTAGAAAGAAAAAATCTTTAGGTGAGCTCATTATAGGATTTGCACTACTATTTTTAGGTTTAGCCTTTTTGAAAAACTCTGTTCCAGACCTTAACTCTACCCCACAAGTTTTGGAATTCCTTAAAGAGTGGACTAGTTTTGGCTTTGGTTCTGTTCTTATATTTATTTTAATTGGCACCCTACTCACTATTGTGCTTCAATCTTCCAGCGCAACAATGGCACTCACATTAGTTATGAGTAGCTATGGCTGGATCCCTTTTGAAATGGCAGCAGCAATGGTACTAGGAGAAAATATTGGCACAACCATTACCGCCAACATTGCAGCAGCAGTGGCCAACGTTTCGGCAAGGCGAGCAGCATTGGCACACACCGTATTTAATGTAGTAGGTATTGTATGGGTATTAATATTTTTTGGTCCCATTTTAAAACTTGTCTCTATAATTACAGTTGGAGTAGGCGCAGGTGATCCATTTACAACTACAAGCTCTACGCTATATGGGGTTTCATTTTTACATACTCTCTTTAACGTTACCAATACTCTATTATTGGTTTGGTTTACTCCTCAAATAGTAAAACTTGTTACCTATGTAATAAAAGCGCCTAAAACAGAAGAGGTATTCCGTCTTCAATTTATTCAAGGAGGTTTGCTCAGTACCTCTGAGCTCTCTCTTACTCAGGCTAAACAAGAAATTGTAGGCTTCGGCCGACTTGCTCACAAACAATTTGAATATGTACGCCAAGCTATCCACGAATCAGAGACTAGTAATTTTGACCAACTTTTTGCAAAACTAGAGCATTACGAACAAGTCACAGATAGGATAGAGATTGAAATAGCCAACTACCTAAACAATGTTTCTGAAGGCGAGGTGAGCGAAGAGAGTGGGCGAAGAATTCAAGCAATGTACACCATAATAAGTGAACTAGAGAGCGTAGGAGATAGTGGCTATAATATAGCTCGTATTCTTCAACGCAAAAACGTATACAACAGCAAATTTGACCAAGAGATGATTAAAAAAATAGATAGAATGTTAGACCTTATGGACAATGCATTCAAAGCTATGATATTTAATCTAGACCAAGGCTACACAAGGATAAACAATATAAATAATGCCGAAGATGCCGAGAACTCTATTAACGAATATCGCAACCACCTAAAAGAAGAGCATCTACTTAACCTAGAGCATAATATATATAATTATCAAACTGGGGTATTTTATATGGACCTTATTGCCGAGTGCGAAAAGGTAGGCGATTACATTATTAATGTTTCCGAAGCCGTTATGGAAATAAAATAATTATCAATCGTAAATTATATGAGTTACATTTGCACTAATAAATAGCCAAAAGTCAATGAGCATAATCTTTCAGATTCTCAAGGTATTAGGTTCGCTCGGTTTGTTCCTATATGGAATGACATTAATGAGCGAATCGCTTCAAAAGGTAGCGGGCGATAAAATGCGAGGCATTTTGGCAGCTATGACATCTAACTCATTAAAGCGAGTACTTACTGGCTTATTTATCACTGCCATAATTCAATCTTCTAGTGCCACTACCGTTATGGTAGTAAGTTTTGTAAATGCAGGATTATTAACCCTGGCACAATCTGTAGGCGTTATAATGGGCGCAAACATAGGTACTACCGTTACAGCTTGGATAATAACGCTGCTAGGCTTTAAGGCAGACATCTCACTTATATCTATACCCCTAATTGGTGTTGGATTTATGCTAATGATGTTCAAGTCTAGAAAGAAAAAGTCTATGGGTGAACTAATTATAGGATTTGCTCTGCTTTTTCTTGGTTTGGCCTTCTTGAAAGATTCAGTTCCAGATCTTAGGTCTACACCTCAAGTTTTAGAATTTCTTAAAGAGTGGACAAGTTTTGGATTTGGATCTGTGCTCTTATTCGTACTTATAGGCACTTTGCTAACCATTGTGCTACAATCTTCCAGTGCAACAATGGCCCTAACATTAGTTATGTGCAGTTACGGTTGGATCCCTTTTGAAATGGCAGCAGCAATGGTACTTGGAGAGAATATTGGTACTACAATAACCGCCAACATTGCAGCCGCAGTAGCCAACGTTTCGGCTAGGCGAGCAGCTTTGGCACACACTGTTTTTAATGTGGTTGGAGTATTTTGGGTACTCATACTGTTTGGTCCTATTTTAAAATTAGTCTCTATAATTACAGTAGGAGTAGGCGCTGGAGACCCTTTTACTAATTCTGCTTCTACTCTATACGGAATCTCTTTTTTACATACTCTTTTTAATATAACCAATACCTTTTTATTAGTTGGGTTTACTCCTCAAATAGTTAAACTGGTAACCTATGTAATAAAAACTCCAGAGGCCGAGGAGGTATTTCGCCTTCAATTTATTCAAGGAGGCATTCTGGGAACTTCAGAACTCTCTCTTACTCAAGCTAAACAAGAGATTGTAAGTTTTGCACGTCTTTCACTCAGGCAATTTGAATATGCAAGGCAAGCTATTCACGATTCAGAAAAGAGCAATTTCGACCAACTTTTCTCCAAACTAGAGCATTACGAGCAAGTCACAGACAGGATAGAGCTAGAAATTGCCAACTACCTAAATAATATTTCGGAAGGAGAGGTAAGCGAAGAGAGTGCACGCCGGATCCAAGCAATGTACACCATTATAAGTGAACTCGAGAGCGTAGGAGACAGTGGATATAATATTGCTCGCATTCTTCAACGCAAAAACGTTTTTAATATCAAGTTTGATCCAGAGATGATTAAGAAAATAGATCGGATGCTAGATCTTATGACCAATGCATTCAACGCTATGATATCTAATTTAGACCAAGGCTACACCAAAATTGCCAATATAAATAATGCCGAAGATGCCGAAAGCGCCATTAATGAATATTGCAACCTCCTAAAAGAAGAGCATCTACACAACCTAGAGCACAACATCTATAATTACCAAACTGGAGTATTCTACATGGACCTAATTGCAGAATGCGAAAAAGTAGGCGATTACATTATTAATGTTTCTGAAGCCGTTATCTCAATAAAGTAACTAAAATGAAAATCTATTGTAAAGCATCGCTATGTACTCTTCTATTTTGGGTATTTACATTTTTGGTACTTCTGCCTTCTACTGCGCTTACTGCTACAAATAAAGATTCTTTAACATTAGTTAACGGTGCTTGGGTTACCAAACAGATAGAGCCTGGCATAGAGCTAAGGCAAATTCACTTTGCCAACAGTGAGCTTTTTGGCTCTTCACAATTTATAAGTATTATAGAAATTGCTTCAAAATCTGATAAAAGAATTGAAATTGTAGCAAGCCCTGTTCTTATTGAAACCAACATTCTCGCAAAAGAG
>CAZHHY010000099.1:3605-6884 GCA_964532375.1 uncultured Muribaculaceae bacterium | reverse complement strand
GGTTGCTCTAATCTTAGTACCTCAACCTGGTGCAAACTACATTAATATTGTAGATGCAGCTAAGAGTGCTATTGTGGAGTTAGAGAGAAATTTACCTGAAGATATTAAAGTAAATGTTGGCTTCGATAACACAATCTTTATAAGAGACTCAATAAGCGAGGTAAAGAACACAATATACCAAGCTTTTTTTCTAGTAGTTTTGATTATTTTCCTATTCCTAAGGAATTGGAGAACAACTCTTATACCTATTATTGCAATACCAATATCTTTAATAGGCTCTTTCTTTGTGATGTACATGGCAGGGTTCTCTATCAATATTCTAACTCTACTTGCATTAGTACTCGCAATTGGTCTTGTGGTAGACGATGCCATTGTAGTAATGGAGAATATTTACACCAAAATTGAGAGAGGCATTAATCCTAAGCAGGCTGCAATAGAAGGGTCTCAAGAGATTTTCTTTGCTGTTATTGCTACTACCGTCACTCTTGTTGCAGTTTTCTTTCCCATAGTATTTTTACAGGGAGTAACCGGCAGGCTTTTTAGAGAGTTCTCTATTGTTATTGCTGGAGCAGTAATTATTTCGAGTTTTGTAGCCCTCACTCTTACTCCAATGATCTCTAGTAAGCTTTTGAAAAGAGGAGCAAGTGAAGGTGCTTTTTATAGGTTTACTGAACCGTTCTTTGTAGGATTAAATAGAATTTACAGCCACTCTCTTACTGCATTTATGAAAAGAAGATGGCTTGCTGTTCTGTTTTTGATATCTTCACTTGGAATAATAGCCTATTTTTGGTTTACCATTCCTTCTGAAATGGCACCTATGGAAGACCGCTCGATGATATCAATTTCTAGTACCGCACAAGAGGGTGCTACATTTGACTACATGCTCAAATATTCAGACGAAATGTTTGAACTTATAGAAGAGAATATACCTGAAAAGGAGCAAGGGATGCAAATGGTTGGAATGGGTGCTGGTAATAGGGCTAACTTTCAGATAGCACTTGTAACTCCTTTGGAACGAACAAGAACACAACAAGAAATTGCAGACGATATCTCGCCTAAAGTCTCTATGCTCACTGGCGCTAGAAGCTTTGTCACTCAGCAGCAAACTTTTGGTGGAAGACGAGGAGGTATGCCGGTTCAATATGTAATACAGGCAAATAGCTTAGATTCATTAAAAGAGATAATTCCACTATTTATGGCAGAGGTTGCCCAAAGCGAGGTGTTTGCAAACTCCGATGTTAACTTGCGCTTTACCAAGCCAGAGCTAAGTATTAGTATAGATAGAGATAAAGCATCTCTAATGGGTGTTTCAATTCAAAATATAGCTCAAACACTCCAACTCTCTATGAGTGAGCAACGTATTGGCTATTTTATAAAAAATGGTAAACAGTACCAAATAATGAGCCAGATAGACCAAAGCATGAGAAACAAGCCGGTAGATTTAGCTAACATCTATGTAAGAAACGATAAAGGTGTTCTGGTTCAATTAGACAACCTTATAAAGATGGAAGAGAGCAGCACTCCCCCCCAGTTATATAGATATAATCGCTTTGTTTCGGCAACAGTTTCGGCCTCTCTTTCTAAAGGCTACACATTGGGGCAGGGCATAGAAGAGATGAATAAGATTACTCAAGAAGTTTTAGATCCAAATAACTTCTCTACCTCACTTTCCGGACAATCAAAAGATTTTGTAGAGAGTACCTCTAGTTTGCTATTTGCATTTATTTTGGCACTTGTCTTAATTTATCTGGTGCTTGCAGCACAGTTCGAGAGTTTTAGAGACCCGCTTATTATTATGTTTACCGTACCACTTGCTCTTATAGGAGCTCTAATTTCAATAAAATTATATGGGCAAACACTAAATATATTTAGTCAAATTGGACTTATTATGTTAATAGGTTTAGTATCTAAAAACGGTATCTTAATGGTTGAGTTTGCCAATCAAAGGAAACTTAGTGGGTTAAATAAGTATGAGGCAATTATGGAATCTGCAGCATCTAGGTTCCGTCCAATTCTAATGACCAGCCTCTCTACAATATTAGGTATTGCACCAATGGTTTTTGCAAGCGGGGCGGGTGCCGAGAGTAGGATCTCTATGGGAGTAGCTGTGGCAGGAGGCCTTATTTTCTCTACTTTCTTTACTCTATATATTATTCCAGCAATGTATTCACTTATTTCTTCTTCTAAAGCCAATTTTAATGAGAGCAACCAAGATAAATAATTATTTAGCAGCACTATTGGTATTTATGTTTTCTGCAGTTAGTGTACATGCAGTAGTACAAGAGAGTAACGCAAATCTACTCTCTCTTGAAGAGTGTGTTTCAAGAGCACTAGAGGCCAATTATTCAATTATTATTTCAAATAATAATTTACAAATAGCTCAAAATAATGTAAATATGGAGCCGTTCTTGCCTTCAATAGCGGCAAGCTCTAGATATAGCGACAATAGATTAGATCAGAGAAACTATACCGCTACAGGCGATATTGAAAAAAGCAATAATAGATCTACTTCGGCAGTGAATGGTGTAAATTTAGGATGGAGACTATTCGATGGTTTTTCTATGTTTGCTACTCGGGAAAAACAGCTAGAACTATTAGCGCAGGGCGAATATAATTTTCGCTCTGTAGTAGAGAATTTGGTTATGGCTGTCTCTGCTAAATATTATAAAATAATAAGCCTACAGAACCAAGTAAATTTATTGACTGAGCTAGTTGCTATTTCTGAAACAAGATATAATCAAGCACTTACTCGATATAATATTGGAAGTGACTCTGGGCTCGAATATAAGCAAGCAAAGATCTATTTAAATAGTGATTTATCTAGTTTGATGTTACAGAAAGAGAATCTAAAGAATGCCTATATAGATCTGTTTAAAATGATGAATGTTCCTTTAGATTCACAGCATTCTGTTAGAGACACCATTATTCCTGAGCCTCAATTGCAGCTAACTACACTATTAGAGCTAGCGAGTTCTAACAATACAGGTTTAAACTCAATGAGAGCCGGCGAAAAAATTGCCGAATTAGATTTGAAAATTGCTAAATCTTATAAATATCCCTCTTTAGATTTTTCGGCAGGATACAACTATAATTTTAATCGTAGCCGCATGCTCCCTTCAAATTTTGACGAATCTAATGGTTTGAATTGGGGGTTTACACTTGCGATTCCAATTTTTAACGGTGGTGAATTAAATAGGCGAGTTAAAAATGCATATATCTCTAAAGAGAACGCAGCGCTATCTCTTCTTCGGGCCCAACAAGATTTAGAGAGTGAATTGA
>CAZHHY010000099.1:0-3595 GCA_964532375.1 uncultured Muribaculaceae bacterium | reverse complement strand
ATAACAATTTAAGGCTAATAGATTTTGAAGAAGAGAGTAGAGAGTCGGCATTTTTAAACTTAGAGGCTGCTATGGAAAAATATAAGCTTGGCTCTTTATCTGGTATTGAGTTTAGAGATTATCAAATCTCATATATGAGCGCTTCTGACAGAAAGTTAAAAGCATTATACGAGGCTAAATTATCTGAAATTACGCTACATTTAATGGCTGGAGAGCTCTTTTCTGCTTGGAAGTGACAATATGGTTTTAGCGATTGAACTTTCTATCTGGAATCTTGTTTTTAATCAAAAAATAAATTATGAGACACCAGAGATATATCTCTTCAAATAAATATAAATTACTGGGCAGGGGCTACGTTTTGGCTGCTGCCTTTTTACTTTTTTTCTCAATTACTCTTTTGCATGCCGAAGAGCAAAAAACATACTCAATTAAGGGAGAGGTTATAGATAAAATAAGCCGAGAACCCATTGAGTTTGCAACTGTCTCTATTTGGCGAGGCTCTCTTTTTGGAATAACAGATTCCAAAGGCTCTTTTGTAATTGAGAATGTCTTACCTGGAGCATATAGGGTTCAGGTAGATCTTCTAGGCTACAAGCAGTATATCTCTGAGCAGATAATGGTATCTGCAATGGCAAGCTATATTCGAGTAGAGTTAGAAGAAGAGAGCACACTGCTAAATGCAATTACAGTGAAACCAAAGGCCAATCCTTTTAGGCGAATTCCAGAGAGCCCGCTTTCGCAAAAAAGTTTGGGGGTTCAAGAGATTGAGAGAAACCCTGGTGCCAATAGAGATATCTCAAGAGTAGTTGGTTCTTTGCCAGGAGTTGCAGGAGTTGTTACGGGTGGCTACAGAAACGACCTTCTTGTTAGAGGTGGTGGCCCTTCAGAGAACAAGTTTTATTACGATGGCATAGAGATACCAACTATCAACCACTTTAGTACTCAGGGTGCTTCGGGCGGCCCAGTTGGAATTATAGATGCCGATTTCATTCGAGAGGTAGATTTTTATACAGGTAATTTCCCGGTATCTCGTTCGGGATCATTGAGCTCTGTAATAGATCTTAAATTAAAAGATGGCAATCCTCTTAAGAATAACTATAAATTTACCTTAGGTGCTTCGGAGGCTGGCTTTAGCTCTAACGGCAATATTACTAAAAAAACTAATTATTTAGTCTCGGCAAGGAGCTCTTATTTACAGCTGCTTTTTAAAGCGATTGGGCTTCCTTTCTTACCCTCTTTTACAGATACTCAGTTTAAGATAGAGACTAGGTTCGACAATAAACACGAACTCTCATTTATTGGTATTGCTGGCATAGATAATATGACTCTTAACGATAATACTGGAGGTAAGGAATCGAGCGAGTATATACTCTCTTATTTGCCTGTAATTGAGCAGGAGGTATTTACCTTGGGAGCAATTTATCGTTATTTTCATGGTAAAAACAGTTTAAACTTATATTTAAGCCATAGCTATCTTAATAATAGAAATACAAAATATAGAGATAATGACGAATCTTCGCAGAGTAACCTATCGTTGCGTTATAAATCTGTAGAACAAGAAACTAAATTTAGATTCGAAAACATTACTCGAATGGAAGACTTTAGATTTACAGCTGGCTTTGGAGCTGATTTGCCACAATATAGCAACAATACCTATCAGAAAATATTTTATGAAGAACCAGTAACAATTAACTATAATACAGATTTATCTTTTTTGAAATATGCTTTCTTTGTAAATTTGAACTATGTTTCTCCAGATAGCAAGTTTACAGCCAATGCAGGAATACGGGCAGATGCAAACACGTTTTCGAGTTTTATGTCAAATCCTCTGAATCAACTTTCTCCAAGATTATCTCTCTCTTACCAAGTAGCTCCAGATTTTTATCTCAATGGTTCAGCAGGGCGTTACTATCAACTTCCTCCCATGACAGCTCTTGGCTTTAGTAATAGTTCGGGAGATTACCTTAATAAGGGTATGAAGTACCTAGGTTCAGACCAAATAGCTGTGGGCGTAGATTACCGTAACAGCCAGGGTTTGCAAATAGGTATGGAGCTGTTTTATAAATGGAATTTCAACGGAATGTATTCGGTTAAAGATTCAATTCCTGTAGAAGGTAAAGGAACAAACTATGGCTCTGTTGGTAATGAGCAAATCTTATCTAATTTAAAAGGACGTTCTTATGGTGCCGAATTTTCTCTTAGGTGGTTTGTTTCAGATAGGCTTAACCTAATTAGTTCAATTACAATTTTTAGAAGCCAATTTAAAGATCTAACAGGAAATTATATTGGTACATCCTGGGATAACAAAAGATTAATGACTCTTTCGGGAGGATATAAGCTACCAAAGAATTTTGTAATTGGAGCTAAGTTTCGTTACTCTGGAGGGAGCCCTTATACTCCATTAGATGTAGATAAATCTTCTTTGGTTGCCGCTTGGGATGCCTCGGGCAGAGCCTATAGAGATTATTCTAAATACAACTCTATATATCTTAAGCAGTTTAACCAGCTAGATATTCGAGTAGATAAAGAGTTCTACTTTGATAAATTTGCGCTTAAGCTTTATGTAGATATCCAAAATATTCTTAATAAGCAGTATAAAGATGCCGATGTTCTAATTAGTACAGGCAAAATTGTTAACCCTAGTGCGCCTACAAACGAACAAAGGTACCAGATGAAAAGAATTGAACTACTGGGTGGTACAGTACTCCCTACGATTGGAGTGACTCTTGAGTTTTAACCGATGGGGTAGATGTTATTTGAAATAGATCTCTTTCTGGCCAGTGAGATACTCGTTGCATTGCTCCTCTAAAAAAATGCTCTATACTTTTAGGAAATGCAGCTCCTTTCCAAGAACTGGTGTTTGTTATAAAAACCCATGAATAGCCATTGCTGTTATACTTTATTAGAGCACTTGAGCCAGATAGAGTTCCTGTTCTTGTCCAGTCTCCACTTGTGGTACACTTAGCCCAGCCTATTGGGAGTGTTGCAGGCTGCGAGTAGGTCATTAGAGCTATGCTTTCTTTGGTTAAAATATCTTCTACTTGATCTCTACCATCTATCATAGAGACAAGCTTAAGAAGCTCTACAGGTGATGCAACCCACGCTCCTGCGCCTAGAAGCATCTCTATATTGTTTCCTCCGTAATATCTTGGTAAAAGCCTATCGCTACAATCAAATGCAGCTATTGCCTCTTCATTTGAAGGTTCGTAATATTTAACTTCGTTTACGTATTTATCTTCATAAAAATTATGTGCCAAGTGCATGTCATAGATGCCATTTGGTGTTAATATGCTGTTTTTTACATATGACTCATAACTTTGTCCAGTTACGGCTTCAATCACTTTTGATAAGAGAAAATACCCCACATTTGAGTATCGAGTACCTGTGCCTGGTGTAAACCCCAACTTTTGAGTTAATATGTATCCAATAAGCTCATCTTCGGTTACTGCTCTATTTAGGTTTAGTTTTTTCGAGATGTCGGAAAGAGAAAACATTGGATCTCCTCTGCGGTTAGTGAACCCCCCTTTGTGACGTAAAAGATGTTCAATAGTTATGTTTTTTACTCTTTTGTCGCTAAATTGAGAAAATGTAGGCC
>CAZHHY010000098.1:0-6993 GCA_964532375.1 uncultured Muribaculaceae bacterium | reverse complement strand
CCAATACTTTTTTAAAATTTCGAGTGGGTTATACATTATTTTTCTTTTTACAAAAATAATAAGAATTAAGTTAGAATACTTACATACAAAATTTTGCTTATATTCGTATTCTAGCTTACTAAATTACAATATTTCAATAAATAATTAAATTTTAAATACAATTTTATGAGAGCAGTAGATCTTTCCATTTACGGAATTCATGATGTGAAAAAGGTTGTTTACAATCCAACTTTTGAAGAGCTTTTCCAAGCAGAAATCTCACCTAATAATGTGGGCTTTGAAAAAGGCGAATTAACAAATACAGGAGCAATTTCTGTTAAAACTGGCGTTTTTACTGGGCGCTCTCCAAAAGATAGATTTATTCTTAAAGACGATGTCTCTAAAGATACTATATGGTGGGATGGAAATGTTAACAAACCAATAGAAAAAAAGACATGGGACGATTGCTACTCACTTGTAGAGAAACAACTCTCTAATAAAGATACAATCTATGTTGTAGATACTTTTTGTGGTACAAATGCTAATACCAGACTAAAGGTGCGCTTTATAATGGAGGTTGCATGGCAGGCCCATTTTGTAACCAATATGTTTATCCGCCCTTCTCATTATGAACTAGAGAACTATGGAGAACCAGACTTTGTATCGATTAATGCTTCTAAAACTTCCGACCCAAACTGGAAAGAGCATGGCCTTCACTCAGAAGTATTTGTACTGTTTAACCTTACAAAAAAAATGCAAATCATTGGAGGAACATGGTATGGTGGAGAGCTTAAAAAAGGGATCTTCTCAATGATGAACTACTACTTACCTCTTAAAGGCGTTGCATCTATGCACTGCTCTGCAAACGTAGGCGAAGCAGGCGATGTTGCAATATTCTTTGGTTTATCGGGAACCGGTAAAACCACCCTTTCTGCCGATCCTAAACGCTACCTTATTGGCGATGATGAGCATGGATGGGATACAGAAGGTGTCTTTAACTTAGAAGGTGGCTGCTATGCCAAGACCATTAATCTTAGTCAAGAAAATGAGACAGATATATGGAATGCAATAAAAAGAGACGCACTTCTAGAGAACGTTACTGTAAGAGAAGATGGCTCTATAGATTATGCCGATGACTCAATTACAGAAAACACTAGAGTCTCTTATCCAATTTATCATATAAATAAAATTGTACTCCCTTCAAAAGCGGGGCATGCAAAAAAAGTTATTTACCTCTCTTGTGATGCTTATGGGGTACTGCCTCCAGTTTCAATTTTAGATAAAAATCAGGCGCAATATCACTTCCTTAACGGTTATACATCTAAGATGGCTGGAACCGAAAGAGGAATTACAGATCCAGTTCCTTCGTTTTCTCCCGCTTTTGGAGAGGCATTCCTTTCGCTTCACCCAACTGTATATGCAAAACTATTAGCAGACAAAATGGAAGAGCACGGTGCAACTGCATACCTTGTAAACACAGGTTGGAATGGAACAGGTAAAAGAATTTCTATAAAAGATACTAGAGCTATTATTGATGCTATTCTAGATAGCTCAATTGATAAATCAGATACAAAGCATATTCCTATTCTTAATCTAAATGTGCCAACTCATTTAAATAATGTTTCCGATGGAATCCTAGACCCTAGAGATACATACTCGAATAAAGAAGAGTGGGAAAAGAAATCTAAAATATTAGCAGCTAAGTATATAAATAACTTTGAAAAATATTGTGACAACCATGCTGCAAAAGCATTGGTTGCTAGTGGGCCTCAACTTTAATTAAATGACAAGTATGGCTTTTTCTTGGAAGACAAACTAGATTAAGCCCCTTTCCAACAACTACCCCTAACTCGCATAAAGCATTTTTCGTTGCTTCAAATGCAAGTTCAGGGGTATTGTTATTATCGCTTAAATGGCATAAGAAAATATTTCTTATACCTTCGTGGTAAACATCTCTAACAGCTAAAGATGTCTCAAAATTACTTAGATGGCCTTTCCCTCCTCTAATGCGCTCAATTAAGTATGGTGGATAGTTCCCGCTATCTAACATTTGAGCATCGTAATTAGATTCTATTATAATGTGGTTCGAAATTTTACAAAAATCGGCTACTCTTTGGGTAAAGCGGCCTAAATCTGTTACGAAAGTAAATTTTTCGCCCATAAAGTCAATAAAGTAACCTAAGTTCTCGGTGGCATCGTGTGGAACATCGAATGCAGTAATAGAGAGGCATTTAAATACAAAAGGAATCTCTTTTTCTATTGTTTTTTTAAATTTCTTAATACCTCCCTTCGAGTGTGGGTGGTTTTCTAGCGATTTAAAAAGGCGTTCGGTAGCAACCACTGGCTTTGTATATCTTTCAGACACCGATACAAGGTGTCTTATATGATCTGAATGGTCGTGAGTTACTAAAATAAAATCTATAGATTCAATAGATATATCGTATTCAGACAATCTTTTTCTAATAGTTCTAGCTCCAATGCCAGCATCTATTAAAAAAGCAACAGTATCATTACCTATATAATAACTATTACCGCTACTACCACTAGAAAGACTTATGAATTTAATCATAGTAATGCTTTAACCTCTGTTTCTAAGTTAGTACCAGGTATGTAGAGGAGAGTTTGAATACCTATTTGAGTGGCCGATTCTATATTTATTGGAGCATCGTCTATAAAAAGAGTTTCTTGAGAAATCATATTGGCCTGTTCCATCATATTAGCAAAAATCTCTTTACTTGGTTTAGCCATTTTCATTTGATAGGAGAGAAATATTTGATCGAAACAATCGTCCATCTCTTTACCTGCTTTTCTAAAAAGCTTTTTAACAAAAGAGATAGCTATGGGGTTAGTATTGCTTAGCATGAATAGTTTATACTCTTTTCTCAATGAAGTAAGCAGTTCAATTCTCTCGGCTGGAATCTCATCTAAAAAGGCGCCCATTGCATTATCAATATCAATATCTGAAACACTATTTTTGAATGGGGCTAACATATTATCTCTAATTATGCTTCGGAATTGGTGGGAGTTTATTTCGCCTTTTTCATATTGTAGAAAAAACCCTTCTTGTACATAATTGTTTAGGATTTTGTCAAAGTCTTTAAATCCAATTGCTGAAAACGCACTATTACAAGCATCTCTGTTCAAAGGCACAATAACACCTCCAAGATCAAATACTATATTTTTAATCATTAATTTAAAATTTATATGGGAATGTATATATTCCTGTTTCAGTTATAATTGCAGAGATTAATTCTCCCGGAGTAACATCGAATGCGGGGTTAAACACCTTTATCTCTGGCGGAGCCATCCTTTTGTTGTACCACATCTCTGTAACCTCGGCACTGTCTCGCTCTTCAATTTTTATTTCGCTACCGCTTGGGCAATTTACATCTATAGTTGTAGATGGGCCAATTATATAGTGGGGAACATTATAATGAGATGCACATATAGAAACAGTATGTGTCCCTACTTTATTTGCAGTATCTCCATTAGCAGCTATTCTATCACATCCTGTAATAACTGCGTCTATCTTGCCAAGAGAGATAAGATGAGCTACCATATTATCACAAATAAGGGTAAAGTCTACACCGGCCTTCTTCAATTCGTAGCAGGTTAATCTTGCTCCTTGTAGTAAAGGCCTTGTTTCACAAACATATACTTTAATATCAATGCCTTGTTCCTTAGCTAAGTATATAGGAGATAGAGCAGTACCATATCTAGACACCGCCAAATGACCAGCATTGCAATAAGTAAGAATTGTGTCTCCTGGTTTTAACAACGTTAAAGCAAAATGAGCCATCTTAATATTTGCTGCAATATCTTCTTCTTTAATTTTTAGCGCTTCTTTTATCAAAAGAGATTTAAGTTCGCTCACATTAGATTGCGGGTTTGTTTTAGATACTATTTTTTCAAGTCTTTCTAATGCATTTTTCAAATTAACCGCAGTTGGTCTTAATTGTATTAGGCCATTGGTCAATCTCTCAAATTCGGCTTTGAATTGAGTTGTTGTTTGGGTCTCAAAACTCTCTAAAATTACTGCAGTACCTATTGCTGCAGCTATTCCAATAGCAGGAGCTCCGCGAACTTTTAATAACTTAATGGCATTTTTTAGATCTTCTTCTTTTGTAATAGTGATAAAAATCTCTTTCTCTGGTAAAAGAGTTTGATCTAAAATAATCAAAGATTTAGTAGATTCATTATACTCAACAGAATCATAATCAAAAACATTTATCATTTTATAAAGCCTCCTTTTAGCTTCTCAAGCATAGCTATCTGCTTAGTAGTTAACTTAGCCGGTGATGCTCCTCTAGAAGAGATAAGGTGAGAAACCATACAGTAATTCTCCATCACCTCTGTTCTCCACACTGCACTTTGCAAGCTTTGGCCCCAAGTGATTAAACCGTGATTTCGCATAAGTAATACATACTTATCTTTACAGAGCCTCTCAATCTCATTGGAAAGATCTTTAGAACCAGGCATTAAGAATGGAATCTCACAAATTTCTCCCAACCATAAAACATAATCTGGCGATAGCGCACTATGTGGCATCTCTTCTGTAAAGGCAAAAGAGGAGCTATATGGCGCATGTGAGTGCACAACAGCCTTAGCATTTTCGTTTGCGTTGTAAATAGCCAGATGGGAGTATATTTCACTTGAAGGGCTTTGATAACCAAAAACAATATCTCCTTTAAGATTACACACAACCATATCGTCTGAGGTTAATTCTCCTTTAGACATCATAGTTGGAGTAGTCATTATAAGATCTTCGGCAATTTTTAAAGATAAATTACCTCCATTTGCCTTTGTATAGCCCAAAGCCCAAACCATCCTAGAATATTCGGCCAGCTCTTTTGCCCAAGAAAAAAACTCTAATGGAATGGTTTTCATATTAGTTCTAAATTGTTAGATGCCACTAATTTATAATGAAGCAAGTAGTGATGTTATGATTCTCTCTAATTTTTCAGATGCTAAATTTGCTGCCTCAACAACATCGTTGCCATCATTAACAAAATCTTCTGTAAAGCTGAATCCTTCATTGGTAATCACCGAAACACCAAAAACAGGAATTGAAGAGTGTCTTGCTACAATTACTTCTGGTACAGTACTCATTCCAACAGCATCTGCACCAATTGTTCTGAAAAACTTATATTCTGCTGGGGTTTCGTAGGTAGGCCCGGTACTGCCTAAATATACACCAGATACTACATTTATATTCAACTCCTTTGCAATTTCAGTTGCCTTTTTAATGAGCGCTAGGTCGTATGGTCTTGTCATATCAGGAAAGCGTGGCCCAAACTCATCTAGATTTTTCCCTAACAAAGGATTTGGCATTAAATTTATTTGATCTTTAATAATCATTAAATCGCCCACTCTAAATTCGGGGTTTACTCCCCCTGCAGCATTAGATACTAAAAAATAAGAGATACCCAACACTTTCATAACTCTTGCTGGAAGAGTCACTTGATCCATTCCATATCCTTCATAGTAATGGAATCTACCTTGCATAGCAAGAACAAATTTTCCGCCTAAATAACCGGCAATCAAATTTCCTTTGTGCCCTACAGCAGTAGATTTTGAAAAATTTGGTATCTCGCTATAAGGGATTATTGTCTTATCTGAAATCTTCTCTGCCAGTTCGCCTAGCCCACTTCCAAGAACTATTCCAGCAAAAGGAACTTTTTTCCCAATTTTTTCAGAAATAAATTCTGCAGCTTTATTTATTCGATCTATATACTCTTTTGACATACTCTATTATTCTAAATTTATAATTTATCTCTAATTTACTAGATAAGGCTTTTTAATGCCAATCTAGATGAGTTTTTTAAACAATTTATTTACGTTCTCTATAATTTCGTCTTCGTTAGGCACCACTCTGTCTCTCATAAGAATTTTACCATCACAAATAACAGTATTTACGCAAGAGCTATTTGCAGAGTATATGAGGTTTGCATACAAATTAATATTGGGGGTAAACGCATAATTATTAATATCTATAATTGTTAGATCTGCCAATGCACCCTCTTTTATAACTCCAGTATTAACTCCTAAAGCGATTCCGCCATTTTTAGTAGAAAGGTCCATTAACTCACTAATGGGCAAGGCTGTAGCATCTTTTCTCCAACCTTTTTGCACTAGAGCTGTGGTTTTCATTGCTTCTAGCATATCTAAATTATTAGAAGAGGCGCAACCATCTGTTCCCAAGGTCACTACAATGCCATTATCTCTAAATTCATTATATCTGAATTTATATCCCGAAGCAATTTTTAGATTGGAGTTGATATTATGAACAACTTTTACTCCTCTTTTTGCTAAAATGGCCATATCGTTATCGTCTATCCAAAGGCAATGTGCAGCAATTATATTAGGCCCCAATACTCCTAGTTTATCTAAATATGCAGTTGGAGTAAGGCCGTGTTTAGCAATTGATTCTTGGTTTTCATTCTCTGTTTCAGATATATGTATATGCACAAATAGCTCTTTTTCTCGTGCAAAATTACACCCCCAAACAATCATCTCTTCAGATACGCTATAGGGAGCATGTATTCCAATAGCGAATTTGTTAAGCGGGCCCCATTTCTTAGATTTCTCCCAAGCATTTACACACTCTTTTTTTATAGTCTCTGCTTTAGATTTATCTCCAAGGTCTAATATAACAAAAGGCTGAATAGATCTTAACCCCATTTCTGAAACAGCTTTAACTGCAGCTTCTAAATTCCAATATTGGTCGTTAAAAAAAGTAGTACCCGTTTTAAGCATCTCTAAACAAGCGAGTTTTGTACCCCAGTATACAAGTTGGTCGTCTAATTTCTGTTCTATTGGCCATATTTTATTGTATAGCCAATTTTTAAGTTCCAAATCTTCGCCTGCTCCTCTCATAAGAGTCATTGCTGCATGAGTGTGCATATTTATTAAGCCAGGAATAATTGCTTTTCCTTTGCCATCTATAACTTCACATGAGTCACATTGTAAATCAGTAGATATCTTGTCAATCTTATTGCCTTTAATAAGAATATC
>CAZHHY010000097.1:0-7032 GCA_964532375.1 uncultured Muribaculaceae bacterium | reverse complement strand
AGAATGATATATAGAGAATCCATTAGCCCCGAAGAGCTAGAACGCCTTCCTGTAGCTGAATTTAATGGAGAGATCACGGTGGTTGAAACTTTGGATAATCACTATTATGATGCCATCGAATACTTAAAAAATCAAAAGATACTTGGTTTTGATACTGAGACTAAGCCCTCTTTTGTAGCTAACGCCAAAAGAAGTAGCGTAGCATTGCTACAATTATCGGGCAAAGAGAGAGCGTTTTTATTTCGTTTACATAGTTTAGGTTTGCCTGCAGAGTTGGTAAAGATTCTCTCATCTGCAAAGATATCTAAGGTAGGAGCAGCTATACACGACGATATTAAAGCTTTGCAGCACCATACTAAATTTACTCCCAAAGGGTTTGTAGATTTACAATCTATTGTAACTAATTGGGGTATTAAAGACAAAAGCGTTCGAAAGCTAAGTGGTATAATTTTAGGAATGCGGGTTTCTAAATCTCAACAACTTTCTAACTGGGAAGCTCATGAACTAACTCCTGCACAACTCAACTATGCAGCTGTAGATGCTTGGGTATGTCAAAAGATGTTCCTAAAACTACTGAGCACTCCAACCTTAAAACCTGTTTAGTGAGATGCTCTTTGTAAATCATATTTTACAAGAAATTATAAAATCTATTTTTTGTAAAACATTCTCTTTGTAATTTATTTCATTCTTATGGAAACACTTGAAATACCCAAAGGCAGTAAAACAGAGATATATGAGGCACTATTGCCTCAAATTCAAGCACTAATAGAAGGTGAAACCGATTTATATGCCAACCTAGCCAATGTAGCTGCTGCACTCAAAGAGGCTTTCAACCACTTTTGGGTTGGCTTTTATCTTGTGAAACCAAAGGATTTAAGTGATGCAGGCTTTACAAATAGTGAAGGTCTTTTAAAAGAGAAAGTATATTCAAAATTAGGTGCTGGTATTCATGAGATAGCTATTATTGACGAAAAATTTTTAAAAGAGAATTTTAACTTAGTTTTAGGCCCATTCCAAGGACCTGTAGCCTGCACCAGAATAGCATATGGCAGAGGCGTTTGTGGCACAGCATGGAAAGATCAAAAAACTCTAGTAGTCCCAGATGTAGATCAATTCCCCGGCCACATTGCCTGCAGCTCACTCTCCAAATCTGAAATTGTAGTTCCCATCTTTTACAAAGAACAAGCAACTGCAACTACAAAAGTAGTGGCTGTTCTAGACATTGATAGTGACGTAACCAACTCTTATGATCAAACTGACGCTTACTACTTAGAACAACTAACCTCTACACTCTCCCAGCACTTTACTTTCCCAAAGTGATCACGAATTTGCTTATTTTCAAGCATTTAAGCAAAAGAGAATTTACTTGCACACTTCTTTTATTTTTATCGCTAAAAACCACGGCGATGAATATGTAACCACGGCGATGAATATGTGTTGTTTAGATTTAATATTGTATTTTTATATATTATTATTTTACCTAATTCAAAACTATGCTTTCTAGATATTTTAAGTTACCATTGCGGTCAGTTGTTGCGTCATTGATAATATTGCCGGTTCTGTTTTCTTGCGAAGGCAGTAAAGTAGAGTCGTTGGCTGTTAATGGGGTAAGTGAAGAGCTTGCTCTTTATAGAAAAGAGAATATTCATGATATTGTCTATTCATTAAAGTTTGCTATTCCGTTGGAGAGAGATTCTG
Organism: uncultured Muribaculaceae bacterium; assembly: GCA_964532375.1. Lineage (GTDB taxonomy): Bacteria > Bacteroidota > Bacteroidia > Bacteroidales > UBA932 > Bact-08. Next base: position 5,334 of record CAZHHY010000097.1, on the reverse strand, counting down.
CAATTGGGGCTAGTGTAGTAATTGAGTTTTTTCTTGATAAACGGGATTTTGTGTTGCTTGATTTTAAGCCTTTATATAAAACAGTGGGCGACGTTCAGAGCGGCCAAGAGAATCTTGATAACAGAGATGCTAACCAGGGTCAGATAGAGGCCATTGTAAATGGAGCTAAAGTAAACCTCGGCATACAAAACGAACATATTATTGTACCAAAGAAGTATCTTAAAAAAGGTAGTAATAGTGTTGCAATGGATTTTGTGGCGGGAGAGCAGTCGCTTAATAGGAGGGAAGATTTACTGTATACACTTTTGGTCCCAGATAGGGCTAGGACGTTGTTTCCCTGTTTCGACCAGCCTAATTTGAAGGCAAAATATAATTTGTCGTTAGATATTCCCAAGGGGTGGGTGGCTTTGGCAAATGGGAAGGTTGTTGAAGAGATAATTAGTAATAGTGGAGAAGATGGGAAGGGACAAAAGTCTAATAATGATGTGAAATCAGGAGAGGATGCAAAATTTGGCAAGGGAATTAAGAGTTTGAAATTCTCGCAAACCGAACCAATTTCTACATATCTGTTCTCTTTTGTGGTGGGTGATTTTGAGATTATTAAAGAGAATAGGGGTGGCCGAGAGATTTCTATTTTCCATAAAGAGAGCGATCCATTGAAAGTTGCGCAATGCCAAGAGATTTTTAACCAAATATACAGCTCTTTGGAGTGGTTAGAAGATTTTACTGCTATTGACTATCCGTTTACAAAATATAATATTGCAATTGTTCCGGGATTCCAGTATGGGGGAATGGAGCATATGGGGGCTACTCTTTATTCAGACAGGACTATGTTTTTGGAAGAGAGTGCCACTATTAGCGAGCAACTTGCACGAGCCAAGCTTATTGCACATGAGACTTCACATATGTGGTTTGGAGATTATGTTACTATGCCGTGGTTCAACGATGTGTGGATTAAAGAGGTTTTTGCAAATTGGTTTGCATCGGCAATTGTCTCTCCACTATTTCCAGAGATTGATCATAAATTAAATTTTATAAACAGCTATTTCCCTGCTTCTTATGCCCAGGATAGAACATTGGGAAGCACACCTGTGCAGCAAGAGTTGGAAAACCTAAAAAATGCCGGGTTGGTCTATAACAACATTATTTACAACAAAGCTCCAATTGTTATGGAGAAGTTGGTTTCCAAAATTGGTGATTCTCTTTTTAAAGAGGGAATTAGAATTTACTTGAAAAGATATGCCTATTCAAATGCCTCTTGGGATAATCTTATTGAGATATTAGATTCTTTGAGCGACCAAAATCTTACCGAGTGGAGCGATGTTTGGATAAAAAAGAGGGGAAGGCCCATCATAGATGCACGTCTAGAGAATGATTCGCTTATTTTAAATGAGAGAGACCCTTTTGAAAATATGAAAGAGGTGGGTCTTGGAGAAAAATTGAATGAGCCAAGAGTTGAGTGGAACGAGACAGTTGCATACAATGTGGTGCCTAATTTCGATGGAACTAGCTATGCTCTTATTGTGCCAGATTCCGTTTTATTGAATCAGATTATATTTAAGTTAAAAGCGGGTGCGGTTACTAACGATGTGGCTCGTTTGAGTTCTATCATAAATTTATATGAACTGTGTGATGCAGGGTTTTTGAAGGCCGAGGCTTTTCTTTCGGTTATAGAAAGTGTGCTGGAGCGTGAGAATAATATAATTGTCTACTCTAGGGCTTTGAGCTATTTGTCTTCGTCTGTTTTTAGACCCTATTATGCACAAACAGAGAGCATTTTGCATAGAATAATATTCTCGTCTACAGATAAATCAAAGAGATCTATGGCTTTTAAGGGTTTTGTAAATGTAGCTACTTCACATAATGCTATGAACGAGCTTTTTAAAATTTGGGAACAGCCGAAGGTGTTTAAAGAAGTACCTCTTGGAGAGAGAGATTTGATGTGGCTCTCATATGAGTTGGCAATTTTCTTCCCAGAAAAGGCAAATTTTATTAAAGAGAAACAGTTGCAGAGAATGAGTTCTAAGGGTAGAAGAGAGGAGTTTAGTTTTGTATTCCCGGCTGTTTACTCTCAAACTGAGGTAAGAGACTCTGTGTTTAACTCGCTGCTTTTGAGTTCAAACAGAGAGGTTGAGCCGTGGGCTACGGCAGCGCTCTCATATTTAAATCATAGAACAAGACAAAATGAATCTGTGCATTTTATTTATCCTGCTTTAAATATTATAGAGGAGATTCAATCTACCGGCGATATATTCTTCCCAGCTAATTGGCTTTCTGCTCTTTTAGATGGCCACTCATCTAAAGAGGCTCGTGAAATAGTTGAGCATTTTTTGGACAACTCAATTGAGACTTCTTTAAAAAACAGTAAAGACTTTGCTTCGGGCAAGTTAAGAGATCTTAATCCTAAGTTAAGATTGAAAATATTACAGGCATCACACCATCTTTTTAGAAATGAGTAACTAAATTATCTATGAGAGACCAGAGTAAAGCAATGATAATGGGTGGTTTTGTGGTTCTCTTTTGGGCCACTGCTGCAACGGCATTCAAAATAGCGTTGGCTGGGTTAGATTATCTTCTATTGCTGCTTATTGCATCATCTACTGCGTTGATTATCTCTGCGGTAGAGATGGGAATAACAGGTAAATACGGCAAAGTCCGGGAAATATTTAAAGATAATAAAACAGTTCTCAAATATGCGGCTCAAGGGGTGCTAAACCCTTTCTTATATTACTTGGTGCTATTCAAAGCCTACTCATTTTTACCTGCTCAAATTGCCCAACCTCTTAATTACTCTTGGCAAATTGTGCTACTACTAATGATTGCTGTTGTGTTTAAGCAGAAACTAAAATTAGTTCAATGGGTTGGGGTTTTGGTTAGTTTTAGCGGGATATTGATGCTTTCGTTTAATAACAGTGCTTCACCTGTGGGTACTCTCTCCATTACCGGGGTTATCTTGGCTTTGGGTAGTGCTTTTATCTGGGCAACCTACTGGATCTTAAAAATAAACGCTAAAGAAGACTCTTCGGTCTCGCTCTTTATAAATTTCTTATTTGGAACTTTTTATCTAATCTTGATATCGCTATTTATCTCTTTTGAGATGCCAGAGATAAAACCATTTTTAGCAGGAGTCTATGTTGGCTGTTTCGAGATGGGATTCACCTTTATTCTTTGGGGTAAAGCACTCAACCTAGCTACTAACAAAGTGGCCTTGGCACAACTCACCTATTTGGCACCTGTATTCTCCTTAATTCTAATTCACTTTATTCTTAAGGAAGAGATTGGTTTACTTACTATTCTAGGGCTTTGTTTTATATTGGGAGGTATTTTAATCGCAAATTTCAAGAGAAAATCGCAGGACTCTTTTTTGGCCGATTCAAAAAAATAGCTATCTTTGCAAACTCAAAATGGTACCCTGGCCGAGTGGTTAGGCACCGGTCTGCAAAACCGGCTACAGCAGTTCGACTCTGCTGGGTACCTCAAAAAAAGTTCTTTGGAGATTTTCCCAAAGAACTTTTTTTTATGCCCAGACTCACTCCGACTCATTAAGATTTTTTAAATTGATCCAGACTTATTCCAAGCTTTTAAAGAAGAATTTTGGCGGTGCACTGTTTTTACAATTCTTTCATAAATTTATCCCAAGCTTTTAAAGAAGAATTTTGGCGGTGCACTGTTTTTGCAATTCTTTGATAAACAGATGCTTATCTTCTCAAATAGACCTAAAATAGGGGAATTTAAATGGTTAATACACACCCATTCAGGTGGTTATACTAATAGTGCGCATCAATAACCTTGATTATACAGGTCTAGATAATCTATTCGCATTATACTAGATATCTGCCTGTGAGTTGCACCTTTTACTCTTTTAAGAGTCAATATTATCTGTTTTCTTTCTTGGGTATTAAGAGAAGTTATTTTACGACCATCTAATAAGTTCATAAATAGTGAAATCACTTCGGAATCTGAAGAATACTTAGCGAGTCTTTTATTTTTCTTAGTATTTATGGAGTGTCCATTGTGTATTTGTTTGTGATATGCTTGTCCATTGCAAGATTGCTTACTAGGTATGTTACTATTAATGATTTTAGTATTGAGAGCTCTTGTATTGAGCAGCCCACTATTAAGTGGTTCATATGAATGAATAGAAAAATCAAGATCTTCTAAATTTTTAAATGCAGCAATCATAAAGGAAACATCTACCTCTAGAACTTTGCTTATATCGTTTTGTTCAATCATTTCTGCAGAAGGTAATTTACCTCTACGTCGCTTAAGAGCCTGCAATTCAGTTCGAGAACTTGAACTATTTTTTTCATAAATACCCACATTTGCAGATTTTGCAGGTTTTCCTAGTAGAGGTAGCATTCCATTCTCTCTTAAATGAATAACCTCTGGATGTGAATTATAGGAACTCCAAATATAATCTCTGTGGGTATCACAGATGTTTTCTCTAGAGGCATTGCTCAAGATATAAAGTAAATTTTCTTTTGCCAGTAAGTACGAGAAAATTTGTGATCTCCCAAAAGGACTTTTAAATACAGGCCCCTGAATGCTATATTTGCGCCTAAATCTATAAGAATATCTTGAAAGAACATTTTTCATTAAATGAGATAATTTGGAAGTAACTACCTGCATATGAAAATGGTTATCCATTAAGATAAATACTGAAATATGAGTTTGTGTTTTTTTTGCCTCCTCGTCTAAGATTGATAAAAAGTGTACCCTATCTTCTTTATCATAAAAAAGTGTATAAGAGTTATGCCCCCTAACAAACACGTGAAAACGTCCCTCTTTTGTTTGGATTTTTTGAGCAATAGCTAATTTTGTTGAATCTGTATGTTTAGACCTAGATAATTTGGCTAATTTTACTTTTTGGGCAGCAACCCAATTTTTATGAATATAAGAAATGCTTAATTCTAATGTAGTAGATAATTTTGTTTTCTTTCCCTCCATACCTTACGCCTCTTTAGATGATTAATAAAGATAGTTAAAGTTTCAGAATTCGCACTGTTTTTGCAATCTACTGATAAACAAAAAAATAACTTTTTAAATAGGCAAAAAAATGGCTATTTAAAAAGTTATAATACTAATCTATAGATAATTACTACAACAGTGCGCCTTGTAATTGTGATAAAGAAAACTATTAATTATATTAGAGGTACTAATCAAATGTAAATTAAAGTTATGAAAGTAGTAAAAACTCAGAAGATGTTAGCTATAGTAATTACAGCTATACTTATTTTAGTTATTCTTATTGCGACCTCTTGCGGCTCAGAAGTGGCGTCTAACCAAGAAAATGGTATAAAAATTATCTATTTGGAATCTGCAATTGGGAATGAG
>CAZHHY010000096.1:0-7180 GCA_964532375.1 uncultured Muribaculaceae bacterium | reverse complement strand
GCAAGAGAAGTGTGGCTCGTCTGTATAGCAGAATTCACGGTAAACCTCATCTGAGTAGATGTAAAGGTTGTGCTTCTTTGCAAGGTTTCCAAGTTCGATAAGTGCATCTTTTGCGTAAAGAGTACCAGTAGGGTTGCCTGGGTTACAAAGAATAATACCTTTGGTTTTTGGACCTATAAGTTTCTCAAACTCTTCAATTGAAGGTAGAGCAAAGCCATCTTCAATTTTAGTTCCAATAGGTTTTAAGATAACATCGTTTTGGATAGCAAATGAGTTATAGTTAGTATAGAATGGCTCTATAACAATAACTTCATCTTCTGGGTTGCAAGTAACTGCAAGAGCTATTTGAAGAGCCTCGCTACCTCCAGTGGTAATGTTTATTTCATTGGCATTTACATCGATACCAATATTTTGGTAGTATTTGGCAAGACCTTCTCTATAGCTAGCTATACCTGCAGAGTGTGGGTAAGGAACGTAGGTATCCTTAAGTTGTCTTACAGGGTCTAACGCCTCTTTTGGAGAGTCAATGTCTGGCTGACCTATGTTAAGGTGATAAACTTTAACGCCTCTTTTTTTAGCCTCCTCGGCATAAGGAACAAGCTTCCTGATAGGTGAAGCTGGCATTTTACCTGCTTTTCTTGAAAGTGTTAACATCTTGAAAATATTTTAATTTTAATAATAGATTTCTTGTTTGATGGTTTCAGAGTTCTTGTTTTGAGTTTCAAATTTCTTGTTTGATGGTTTCAGATTTCTTGTTTTGAGTTTCAATTTGTAACTGAAATAAAGAACTAAATTAAAGCTAATTTATGAATAGCCCAAAAAGTTCTTTAATATTTTGTTAACTCATTCATAAAGCCCTCAATACCAACTTGCATTTGGGCTGTCCTAGCTGCATAGTTATTTGATAAAATAGCAAAATAGAGGTACTCTCCGTTTTTTTGCACTACATATCCTGCATAGCATTTAACATTTGCTAAAGAACCACTTTTCGCATGTATTTTTTCTTTGAATTTTGGACTCTCTTTTTGCAACACAGATTTGAGTGTACCTGGGTGCCCCGGAATAGGCAGGCTATTAAAGAAATGTTCAAACACATTTGTCTTACTCATAGCTGCATAAAAATTACAAAAGAAATTTGGAGAGACGTAGTTTTGCCTAGATAAACCACTGCCATCTTCTTGAGTAAAACCTTTGGTGGTTACTCCCATATCTTTTAGAGTTCTTGTAAGAGCTACGCGGGCAGAGTCATATGAACCGGTGCCGGTTAATTGTTTGCCTATCATTTTGTAGAGGGTCTCGGCATAGAAATTATTGCTTATTCTGTTAGTAACGTTAACTATAGAATAGAGTGGGGCCGAGAGGGTTTCTGTAATAATTATCAGTTCATTTTGTGTTGGAGCATTGAACTCTCTTGCATCTAAAATTTGAGGTTCACTATATATACCTTGGTTTGTTAAATATTTTTGGAACTCTGCAGCACAGCTTAAATGGGGGAATTTATTAGATACAGTAACAAGTGCTGAGTCTACCCCAGCGGCAATAGATCCGTTAAAAAGCGAAACTTTAGAAAGGTCGGAAGTGTAATAAGAACTCCTGTTACCGGTTCTTTTTCCTCCAGTTAGAAGCTGGTTTTTGTATTCCATTCCAGGAATAACTGGGTATTGATTTTTCATTATAACTGCATCGCCAATGTTTACACCTGGGATAAAAGTAAAAAACTGTAAGTTCTCGTTAAAAGAGAGACCACTAGTGCCACTTCCATAAGATGGACCTAGATTGCTCCAAGACCAGCTTGTAGGTACAATTTCGCTATCGAAAAACCTATCATCGGCAACAATATTGCCGTTGATTCTATTTATACCTGCCTCTTTAATAGCTGCTGTCCAATTCATAAAGAGAGTGTCTACTGGAATTCCCAGAGTGTCTGTAGAACCAAGTGTGGGGTCTGCCCCACCAACAATGTAGAGATTGCCATAGAGTACTCCATTTTCAATATAGCCAGTGTGTCCAATTTGGGTTTTAAACTGAAAGTTTGGACCCAGCACTTTCAAAGCAACACCTGTGGTAATGGTTTTTATAGTAGATGCTGTGAGTAAAGGCATGTTGGGGTTCCATTGTGCTACAGTCTTACCTTTTGAGTCTTTAACCATTATTGCGGTTACAGAGTTAGAAAATAGAGTATCTCGCTTTAAAGTCTCTATGTACTTTTGGATATTGTTATTTTGAGATAATAATACCGAAGAGGTAAAAAAGGTGGTTAAAAAAATGAGGAAACTTGCAATCTGTTTCATTATACGAGGTTTTATATTATTCTACAAAAGTAACAAAAAGGAACCATCTTTTTTAAAATTATAACTACATTTGCTCGATTAATCAACACAAGACAATGAGTAGTTTCAGAAAGAGGGCATTAGATGAGTTTTCTTCACATAAAGCAGAGCGGTTTTATTTTGAAAGCCAACCTGTCTCACAGTATTTTGGACAGAATGTTTTTGATTTAGAAAAAATGCGTAGGCATCTCTCGTCTGAGGCTTTTGATGTTGTGCAATTAGCAATTAACGAGGGAGTTAAAATAGACCGAAAAGTTGCCAATCAAATCGCTTCTGGAATGAAAGCTTGGGCTATAGAAAGAGGTGCAACACACTATACTCATTGGTTCCACCCACTAACCGATGCCACTGCAGAGAAGCACGAAGCGTTTGTAGACCCTGCAAAAAACGGTGGCGTTTTTGAAAACTTTAAAGGAGACGCTCTTGTCCAGCAAGAGCCAGATGCCTCGAGTTTCCCAAACGGAGGCTTGCGAAATACCTTTGAAGCTAGAGGTTATACCGCTTGGGACCCTACTTCACCAGCATTTATTATAGATGACACACTTTGTATCCCTACTGTTTTTGTAGCTTATACAGGTGAGTCATTAGATATGAAAACTCCTCACTTAAAATCTCTACAGCAGTTAGATAAAGCAGCAGTAGAGATGGCAAAATTGTTTGATACTAAAACATCTAGAGTAAATGTGATGTTGGGAATTGAGCAAGAGTATTTTGTGGTAGATGAGGCACTCTTTAGAGCCCGTCCAGATCTTATGCTTTGTAACCGAACATTAATTGGACATACAGCTGCAAAAGACCAACAGTTAGAAGATCATTACTTTGGAGCGATTCCTTCAAGGGTTATGTGCTTTATGAAAGATTTTGAAACAGAGGCTTTTAAGTTGGGTGTAGTACTTAAAACCAGGCACAACGAGGTGGCTCCTAATCAATTTGAATATGCTCCTTACTTTGCCGAGGCAAATCTTTCTATAGATCACAATCTTATGATGATGATCTTAATGAGAAAAATTGCCAAAAAGCATAAACTTAAAGTGATATTTCACGAGAAGCCTTTTGCTGGCATAAATGGTTCTGGCAAACATTGCAATTGGTCTATGGTTACAAACAATGGAGTTAACCTACTATCACCGGGAAAAACACCAAGAAATAATATTCAGTTCCTTAGCTTCTTTATCTCTGTAATTAGAGCGGTATATGAGCATCACCATTTGTTAATGGCAAGTGCTGCCTCTTTGGGTAATACACATAGGCTAGGTGGGGGAGAAGCGCCTCCTGCTGTAATGTCGGTGTTTATTGGTACAACTCTAACCGAGGTTCTAAATTCTATTGAGAACATGGTAATTACCCAAGATAGCGAAGAGAATAAAGCGCTCAAATTAGATATTGTAAATAAGATACCAGAGATATTACCAGATAATACAGACAGGAACAGAACTTCTCCTTTTGCCTTCACTGGAAATAGATTTGAATTTAGGGCAGTGGGCTCTTCGGTAAATGTTGCTTCTTCTATGTTTGTTTTAAACGCAGCTGTAGCGCAGCAGTTCACTAGATTTAAGGATCTTACCGAGGCTGCTATTGAGAGTGGCTTAACTAAAGACGAGGCTCTGCTTAAAATAATTAGGCAGTACATTCAAGAGTCTAAATTGATTCTCTTTGAAGGTAATGGATATGGCCAAGAGTGGCATAAAGAGGCCGAGGTAAGGGGGCTCAAGGGTGTTAGTGATTTACCCGAAGCATTCAAAGCTTTTATAGATGACAAGACAAGGAAATTGATGAACGAGACTCAGATTTTGAGTGAGAGGGAGATAGAGGCCAGGTACGAAATACTTAATGAGACATTTATTAAGAAGTTGCAAATTGAGGCTAGGGTTTTGGGCGATCTTACAATTAATCATATTATTCCCACTGCAATCAAATTCCAAAATACGCTAATTCAGAATGTACTTGGTTTAAAGGAGATTTTTGGAGAAGATGAATATAAGGTTATGTCTGAGAAGCAACTTATTAGCATTAAAAAAATAAGTGGATATATTGAATCTCTTAGAGCAGATTCACACGCAATTATAGAGGCAAGGAAAGCTGCCAACTTAATTCCGTCTTATGCCGAACGTGCAAAGAGTTATTCCCAAAATGTTTTACCTTACATATCCAAGATAAGAATTACAGCAGATAAACTAGAAATGGTAGTAGACGACGAGCTTTGGCCGCTACCTAAATACAGGGAATTACTCTTTTGGAGATAATATTTCTATTTTTGCAGTACAACAAAAGAATTATGATGAGCGAAAAAAGCACCGATGCCCAAAAATATGCACAAAGAGGAGTCTCCTCTTCTAAAGAAGATGTTCATAAAGCAATATCAAATGTAGATAAAGGGTTGTTCCCTATGGCATTTTGTAAGATTGTTCCAGATTATCTTACAAATGACCCAGACTATTGCATTGTGATGCATGCCGATGGAGCTGGTACAAAATCTTCTCTTGCCTATGTCTATTGGAAAGAGAGTGGAGATATGAGTGTTTGGAAGGGTATTTCGCAAGATGCAATTGTTATGAATACAGACGACTTGCTATGTGTTGGTGCTACAGATAATATTTTGCTCTCGTCTACAATTGGCAGAAATAAGCACAGAATTCCAGGCGAGGTAATTGCCGCTATTATTGAGGGATCGCAAGAATTTGTAGATAAGATGAGTTCTTATGGGATTGGCATGGTGCTTACTGGTGGAGAAACAGCCGATGTAGGGGATTTAGTGCAAACCATAATAGTAGATAGTACTGTTTGTGCAAGAATGAAAAGAAGCGACGTTATTGATAACGCAAATATAGGTGAGGGTGATGTAATTGTTGCACTTGCTTCTTATGGAAAGGCCTCTTACGAAGAAGAATATAACGGAGGAACTGGTAGTAACGGGTTAACCTCGGCAAGGCATGACTTATTTGCCTCTTATATAGGCGAAAAATACCCGGAAAGCTACAGCAACCTTGTTCCTAAGGAGTTGGCTTATACTGGTAAAAGGAAATTAGACGAGATAGACCCTATTACTGGAATAACCTTCGGCAAGCTACTTCTTTCTCCAACAAGAACATATGCCCCTGTTATTAAGGAGGTTCTGGACAAACATAGAAAAGATATTCATGGAATGATTCATTGTTCTGGAGGGGCTCAAACTAAGGTACTTAACTTTATAAATAATCTAAAAATAATTAAAGACAATCTTTTTCCTGTTCCACCTCTTTTTAAATATATTCAAGAAGAATCTGGAACTCAATGGTATGAAATGTACAAAGTGTTCAATATGGGGCACAGAATGGAAATTTATACTACACAAGAAGCTGCTGATAACATCATTGCTATTTCGGAGAAATTCGGAGTTCAGGCAAAGATTATTGGGCGGGTAGAGTGCTCTACTAAGAGAGAGGTTGTGCTTAATACAGAATTTGGAGACTTCAATTATGAAATGTAATTTAAATTTAAAAAAAGTATTTCCGGTTATAGCTGGAATGCTTTTATTTTCTTTAGTAGCCTGTAATTCGGCTAGTAGTAATAAAGCGGTATCGGATATAGCTCTTGTATCGAAAGTTTTAGGAGATAAATCTTCTCCCTTTTATGCAAATTATGCAGAGTATCCTAAAGATCTTAAAAGTTTACCAGTTGGTATGTTCGATTCGGGTACAGGTGGGCTTACTGTTATGGAGCAGTTTCTTGCTCTAGATAGTTTTAATAATGAAACGGGAGAAGAGGTTCCAGATGGAATTCCAGATTTCGATGGCGAGGAGTTTATCTATTTAGCAGACCAGGCCAATATGCCTTATGGGGTTTATGATTCTCAAGGTAAAAAAGATTTTTTACGTGAGTTAATCATTAAAGATGCGCTCTTTCTAACTAAGGAGCCAAACAGAACTAAAATTGTTGTGATTGCTTGCAATACTGCTACTGCATATGGTTTAGAAGATGTTCGTGCTCTATTGGAAAGCAGCAAAACTGGTGTGAAAACAATTGGGGTTATAAATGCAGGTGTAGATGGCGCTATGAAGCCTATCTCTGTAGACGAACCTAGCTTTGCGGTTGGCGTTTTAGCTACAGTTGGTACAATCTCTTCACAGGGTTACCAGAATACAATTAAAAGCTATGCTGCAAAGAATGGCTTTAAAGGCGATTTGAGAGTTGTAAGCCAAGGTGGCCTTGGGTTTGCCGAGGCTGTAGATTCGGAGCCCGATTATATATCTACTCGTGCAACTACTGTTAGAGAGAATTATAGAGGTCCAATTTACGGCGGTAATGATGGTATTGAACCTGAACTTTTACCCCTTTATAACTTCGATTTTTCTGGGAATGCGATGCTTGTAAAAAGAGATACAGATGGTTCTATTTTAGATCTTCAATTGAACTCGGCAGCTAATTATGCTCGTTTCCATTTGGTTACTCTTATGGCTAAGCATAGAGAAGATAATCCTGGGGTTCAAATGAAAAGTATTATTCTTGGTTGCACACACTATCCATATCTTTACGATACTTTGGTTACTGTAATTGAAGAGTTAAGGGCATATCAAGAAGATGGAGTTGCTGTGTTTGCACAACTAATAGACCCTTCAATGTCTTTTGTAGACCCGGCTATTAACACGGCCAAAGAGACTTTCAAACAGCTTTATGCAGCTAATATTTTCAATAGAAAAAATCAAGGGAATAAGTTAGAGGCATACATATCTGTCCCAAACAAAGACTTACCCTTGAGCGCTAAAGACTCTATTGGAAACCTTAGCTTTGATTTTAAATATGGCCGTGAATTGGGAAGTGACACGCCTAGTGTGAGTGTGGTGCCGTTTTCTATAGAGAATATAAATGTTCAA
>CAZHHY010000095.1:0-7238 GCA_964532375.1 uncultured Muribaculaceae bacterium | reverse complement strand
GTGCTATTTCACATCTTCTTCTCTCACCTCCAGAAAGCTGTATTCCCAAGTTCTTACGAACTTTATGTAAAGAAAATTCGTCTAAGAGCTCTTCTAACCTATCTCTCCTTTGAGTTTTGTTAAGAGAAGACATCTCCATAACAGCCATTATATTGTCTTCTACGCTAAGCTTTCTAAAAACAGAGGCCTCTTGAGCTAGGTATCCCAGCCCTTTCTGAGCTCTCTTATACATTGGTAGTTTTGTAATCTCTTCGTTATCAAGAAATATACGACCAGAATTTGGCTTAATAAGCCCAGTTATCATGTAGAAACTAGTAGTTTTACCAGCTCCGTTTGGGCCTAGAAGGCCAACTATCTCTCCCTGCTCTACCTCTATTGAGACATTCTTTACTACTGTACGTGCACCGTACTTCTTTACCAAGTTATTGCTGTATAATCGCATGGGCTATTTTAACTCCAATTTTAGATCTTTTTGCATCTCTTTTACTTCGGGATAATTGTCCGAAATAAATTTTGCTTTTTCTGTGGGTGTATATAGTTTTTTTTCTGTGCTTTCGTCGTCAGGAGTAACTTCTACTTCTAGGGTTATCTCTTTATTATTTAGATTTACCTTCAAAAACTCTACCAATCTTATTTTGCAATGTTTATCTATCCAAGTTTTTTGTAACTCATTGCTAACCGTGAACAAAATGTTGTTATTTTCTCTAATCAATGGCTTGGTTTGAGAGATTGCAGTAGAGAGTCTTGGAAGAGCTTTTTCAGATTCGGCCAGCTTTAGCCATACACTACTAAGTTTCTCAAGATCTATAGCATCGGTTCCTAGCTCTACTTTTGCCGCTGTAGAGTTTTTCATTCCATTATTTCCTGCTGTTTTAATAAGATTTTTAATAGACAAAGAGGGAGCTGCACCAGTTAAAGGTTCAACTACAGCCTCTTCTTTGGGTTCAGTTTTTATTTTCTCTTTAACCTCATCTTTAGGCTCTACTTTAACCTCGGCTTTAATAGCCTCTTTAGGCTCTACTTTAACCTCGGCTTTAATCTCCTCTTTAATCTCTGCTTTATTCACTTGGTTTGTTTTAGGCTGCACAACAGGCTCTGCCACCCAAGTAGGTGAATTGGTTTGACACAATTTTAATAATGCCAGTTCTATATGAAGCCGAGGGTGGCCGCTAGCTTTATATGAGGCTTCGCATGCCGAGGCTATATTTAAAGCGTCGTAAAGGAATTGTAAAGAGCAGCTATTTGCCTGTTCTTTATACCTCTCTACCAATGATGGTGCAAGTTCTAATAACGAAAGAGTAGATTTATCTTTACAAATGAGAAGGTCTCTAAAGTGTGAACTTAAGCCACCTACAAAATGCAGAGAATTGAACCCTTTGGATAGGATCTCATCAAAAATTAGAAGTACAGAACTATGCTCTCCTTTAAGCATATGGCTAGTTAATCTTAGGTAATAATCGTAATCTAACACATTAAGCGAAGAGATTACTTTTTCGTAAGTTATTGTTTTACCGCAAAATGCAACTGCTTGATCAAAAATAGTTAGAGCATCTCTCATTGCTCCATCTGCTTTTTGAGCAATTATGTGCATTGCATCTAAATCGCATGAAACCTCTTCTTTCGCTGCAATTGAGGTTAGGTTTTTTACAATATCTTCTACAGAAATTCGGTTAAAATCATAGGTTTGGCACCGAGACAGTATGGTAGGTAATATTTTGTGTTTCTCTGTTGTTGCTAAAATAAAAATGGCATGTGCAGGTGGTTCTTCTAAAGTTTTCAAAAAAGCATTGAATGCACTCTGAGATAGCATGTGCACCTCATCTATAATGTAAACACTATACTTTCCTATTTGAGGTGGTATTCTAACTAGTTCGTTTAATTGCCTTATGTCTTCTACCGAGTTATTAGAAGCTGCATCTAGTTCATGAATAGAGTAGGAGCGGCTTTGAGCAAATGAGACACAAGATTCGCATTCCCCACAAGGCTCCATTTGCTCTCCAGGGTTGTTACAGTTAATAGTTTTTGCAAAAATTCTAGCTGTAGAAGTCTTACCTACTCCTCTTGGGCCACAAAAGAGGTAGGCATGTGCTAGTTGTTTTTTAACCACCGAATTTTTAAGCGTAGTGGCTATATTTTCTTGTCCTATAAGGCTTTCAAAGCTATCTGGACGGTATTTTCTTGCAGAGACAATAAATCTTTCCATACCAGACAAAAGTACAAATTTTTATCTAATTTTGCATTTGCTAAATAATGTTATTTATGAGACGATTTTTATTACTGGGTTTTATATTTCTACTATTCACCCAAATGAGTGCACAGAATATTATTAAGGAGGCCAGAAACACTTTTTCATCGTTTGGAGCCAAAACTACTAAAGTGGTTATTCCATCTTCTTCTTTAGCCAACCTAATGTTAAGAGATGCTGTTAATAAAGGATGGCGAATATCTCCTTTTGAATTCTGTACAATGGAAGAGTATAATAAAATCAAGGGAGATACAAATTACTTTTTCTTACTAAGAGTAGATGGCCAATTTAGATATGAACTAGAGCCTAAAATAGAGTACTTAACATTAATTAAAGGAGGCGCCGAGGTTAAAAAGGGCCTTTATAGTAGTCGTAACATTTTGACGCTTCCTTTACAAGAAGTAGACGATAATTCGGGAGCAAATCTTTTTCTTTTACCAATTTATATAGATGTTATTCAAAATCATATATATAGGGTGCAAAAAGATATCTATCTTGCGTTTAAGGGTAATGCTATCTATTCTAGTAGAGTGAGTGAGATTAAAGAGAAAGAGCTATTATTCTCTACAGATCTTCTTAATTATAAAATTTCTGAAAGCGAATTTTCGGAATTATTTAAAGGGAGCATTAAACTTGTAACAACAGAAGAGATTGAAGATGCCATTATTGAAAATAGGCCGAACACAATTATTCCTGTTATCATAAAGCCTAGAGGCAGCACTGGTGGTTCTTTCTGCTATAAATTGCTCATAGGAGCAGATAGTCATGAGCTGTTTTTTTTTAGAAGGCACAAAATTTCAAATAGAGCGCCTTTAGGATTCACAAAGGAAGATATTAGGAAAATATCTGTACCTTTTCAGTTTTAAATGTTAATGGATATTATTACATCACAACTTGGTTCGGGAATAGGGTATGCATTTCAAAGAATATCATCGCCAGTTGCGTACTGTGCTTTGAGCATTAAAGCCGGTACAAGGAACGAAATAGATAAATATAATGGAGTGGCCCATCTTACAGAGCATATGCTTTTTAAGGGTACTAACAAAAGAGGGGCAAAAAGAATTAACAATTTTCTTGAAAAACTTGGAGGTGAGTTGAATGCCTATACCACTAAGGAAGAGACTGTTATTCACGCTACTGTACTCAAAGAAGATATTGGCAAAGCAGTAGAACTACTTTCAGATTTAGCCTTTAATTCTCTTTTTCCAGAGAAGGAACTATTAAAAGAGAAAGATATTGTATTGGACGAGATCTCTTCTTATAAAGACACGCCATCTGAGCAGATTTTTGACGATTTCGAAGAGTATATTTTTGGTAGTCACCCACTTGCGAAGCCAATCTTAGGCACCCCTAAGAGCGTTAGAAAAATTGGGGTAGAGCAAATTAAGGAGTTTACCTCTAAATACTACCAACCAAAAAACATGACTTTTTCTATCGTGGCAGATATTTCCAATGAGAGAGGAATCTCTTTGGTGAATAGATATTTTGGAGAGGGTGACAATAGATTTGCTTTGGATCAATCAAAAAGCTCTGAAAACACAACAAGAGATTTGATAAACAGTAAATTGCCATTAATAGCGCTGCCAGAACAAATTGAAAAAAGAGTTATTAAAAAAACTTATCAAGCTCATTGTGTGATTGGAATTCCTGCATATAATTTATATGATTCTAGGCGCTTACCGTTGGCCCTACTAACAAACATCTTGGGAGGCCCTGCACTCAATTCAAAGTTAAATCAGGTACTTAGAGAGAAATATGCATTGGCATATACAGTAGATGCCGGGTATACTCCATATACCGATACCGGTTTATTTACTATCTACTTTGGTACAGACAAAAATAATATAGACAAGTGTCTTACTATACTAGATAACCAACTTGAATCTATAAGAGAAAAAGGGTTTTCGCCTACTTCTTTAAAAGCTTCTAAAAAACAGCTATTAGGCCAATTGGCAATCTCTATGGATAATGCCGAATCTCAATGTCTCTCTATGGGAAAGTCTTTGCTCTTTTATAAAAAAGTAGAGCCTATAGAGGTAATTAGAGAGAAAATTCAAAATATAGATTCAGCCCAACTACTACAAATCGCACAAGATTTATTAGATAGAAAAAAGATGGTTACTTTAATTTATTCTTAAACTATAAAACTGGTAGTTGAAACATATTGTCATGGATATTAAGCTAGAAGATTATCTCGAGCAAACTGCTACAGAATTGCCTCAAGCTTTAGAGTGGGTAGAGAGGCAAACTCATTTGAGAACTAACCATGCCAGAATGTTGGCAGGGCCAGTTTTGGGCAGACTTTTAATGAGCTTCTCTAAAATGATTGTACCTTCTAGAATTCTTGAAATTGGCACTTTTACTGGTTACTCTGCCATCTGCTTAGCACAAGGGCTTAAACCTGGAGGAACCATGGATGCGTTGGAGATTAACGATGAGTTAGAAGACTTAATTACAGAGGGATTCTCTAAAGCAGGGCTTAAAGAGATTATATCACTTCACATAGGAGATGCTACTACAAAATTAATAGAATTTACTAACAATACTTTTGACTTGGTTTATATAGATGCCAATAAAAGGGAGTATTGTTCATATTATGAACTCGTAGTTCCATTAGTAAAATCTGGCGGCTTTATTCTTGCAGACAATGTCCTTTGGGATGGAAAGGTTCTTTTAGATCCATTACCTTGCGATGCTCAATCTCAAGAGATAGCTCGTTTCAACAAGATAGTAAAAGAAGACCGTCGTACAGAGAACTTTATTCTTCCTCTACGCGACGGCCTCAATATTATTCGAAAACTCTAAATTCTATAAATACTCAATATCCATGTTGTATTTCCAGCGGCCAAAATATAGATTCTCTCCCTTCCATTCAACCTCTCCTCTTTGGAAATCTACAGTTTCGCTTCTAGGATATATCTTAGAAGGGAAAAAAGGACTAGATATATCTTGGTTTACAATTAAACGGTATGGATCTAGCCCTTTTGTGAAGAAGTAGAATGAATCATCATCGCCAATAGACTCTTTTACTCTACCAAAAGATTGATCTACAGGAACCCAACCTATACCTTCGAAATAGGCCTGGGCCCAATCGTGTAAGTTTTTATTTCCAGGGTGCATCATCCAACCAGATTGCCATTTTACAGGAATACCAGCAGCTCTTGCCATAGTAATAAAGAGGAGCGACACCTGCCCGCAATCTCCGTGTTTATTAGCCAGTACATATTCTGGAATATTATCTATTGTAGAGTACTCTCTTGCACTAGCCCAAGGGAAGTTAACGTCTATCCATTCGTAAATTTTCTTTGCCTTTAGATATGGGTTAGTCTCTTGCCCAACTATTTCATTAACTCTGTTCTTTATATTTTCACTAAAGAGTATATGTGGGGCTCTCTCTGCTGTATACTCTTTATATAGCTTAGAGTGAGTATCATACTCTTTTACATCCTCGGCCTTAAATAGATGTACCTGAGCATATGATGTGTAGGCAAACTCATAGTTAAAAATAGTTGGCTCGCCTTCTATAGCTGTGCTTTCCATATAGATACTCTTGTGGGCATAGCTATCGGGAGAAATTATATATAACGGCTGTGAAGCAGAGATTAATTCTATGTTGGTATGTGATTCTACATCTGTTCTAGGGTAGGGCATCCATACTCTTATTATTTCGCCAGCAGGTACCTCGTTTGGCTTAACTGTTAGTGTGTACTTTACTCTCATTTTTACAGGAGAAGAGTATATCTGCTTGGTTTTTTGTGCCTCTTTTACCAATTGTGGGATGTACCAGGCAAGAAAACGGTTAAGGCTATCGCTTTGCCCCCCGTTTGGAAGATTATACTCTAGTGCAGCAATTGAATCTATTCTAAAAAGGTTTCGGCCCGCAGAGTTAAAATAGAATTTCTCGCCATCTATAATCATATTTTCAAGCGCATTGCTCTTCTCCCAAGTTTTAATCTCTTCTGGAGTAACTTGTGGGTAATGCTTTTTGATATAATTAATAACCGTGGTATCATTTTGAGAGAAGTCTCGCTTTATTCTTTTCATTTTGTCTAAACGAAAATTCATTTGATACCGCTCTTCTGGGGCAATTGTGTCATTGGCAAGATATAGACCAATCATTTTTGAGGCTTCTGTAAAGTTGCCTTTTTCAATTTCTTTGTCAATAGTGTTTAGGTTGGGGGCCTTATTAGACAAAGACTCCCCACATGCAAGTAGCAATGTAGAGAGTATTATTAGTGTGAAGTATTTCATTATTTGAAATTTATTATGGGGCTAAATTATGATTTGCAACGCTCATAGTAGCTTCTGGTACGAGTGTCTACTTTAATTCTTTCGCCTTGATTAATGAAAAGAGGTACCATAATCTCTGCTCCTGTCTCTACTGTTGCTACTTTTAATGCATTTGTAGAAGCAGTATCGCCTTTTACAGCTGGTTCGCTATAGGTTACTTCCATCTCAACAAATTGAGGAAGCTCACACGTAAGTACTTTTTCTATATCTGCCATGAACATCATCTCTACATTTTGCCCCTCTTTCATGAGATCGGCATTTTCTATCATTTCTGGCTGGATGCTCACTTGCTCGAAAGTTTCGCTATGCATAAAATTAAAACCCATATCGTCTTTATAAAGGTATTGATAGGGCCTTCTTTCTATAGTAACAATCTCAATTTTTTCGCCAGCATTAAAAGTGTTTTCAAGAATTCGGCCATTTTCCAAATTTCTCATTTTTACCTTTACAAAGGCCCCGCCTTTGCCTGGTTTAACATGCTGGAACCATACTATACTGCAGGGTTTACCATTGTAGTCGATACATAATCCGTTTTTAAAATCAGCTGTAGTTGCCATATATTGAAAATTAATTTGATGCAAAGATACAATTTTTGAAGCTATTTTTTGCAAAAATCAAAATTAGTGCTACTTTTGCACTCCCGAACAAACAAAAGGTGCCATAGCTCAGTTGGTAGAGCAAAGGACTGAAAATCCTTGTGTCC